>NZ_JBANRO010000006.1:0-256819 GCF_037154115.1 Alteraurantiacibacter palmitatis
AGGCTTGTTCGGCAACAACGGCTCGATCACCAGCCACTCATCATCGGTCAGTTCAAATCTACGACGCGTCATCCAAAGCTCCTTCCCTAAGCCTTGAATCAAACGCGCCCGCGCCGCGCAAGTCAGTTTATGAGTTTACGGCCTAGGGCGTCTTTTCGCGCCGCAGCAATTCGCGCTTGATCGCCTCGCCCCAGGCATAGCCTCCCAGCGATCCATCGGCGGCGATCACCCGGTGGCACGGGATCAGCACCGCTACGGGGTTGGCTCCGTTCGCCCCGCCCACCGCGCGCGCGGCGCCCGGCTGGCCGATTGCCACGGCGATTTCGGCATAAGAGCGTGTCGCGCCCGGTGGAATGGCCCGCAACTGCGCCCAGACGCGCTGCTGGAAAGGCGTTCCGCCGGTATCAAGTGTCAGACCCTGCGCGCCGCTGGCCGGCTTCTCCACGCGGGCCACGACTTCATCCATCAGCGCCGCCGGCACCGCCCCTTGCGCCAGATCGGCCTGCGGAAAATGGCGCGGCAGATCGTCCCCGCTTTCGTGGAAGGACAGGCGGCAGATGCCCTTGTCGCTCACCGCCAGCAGCATGGGGCCCAGCGTGGTCTGCCGCACCGCCCAGCCGATCCGCACCCCCGCCCCGCCGCGCTGCCAGGCCGATGGCGTCATGCCCAGCCGTTGGCGCATCGCGGCGTAAAAGCGGCCCGCGCTTTCAAATCCGGCATCGTACACCGCATCCGTAATCCGCCCGCCCTGTGCGAGCGCGTTTACCGCGCGCTCTTCGCGCAGGGCGCGGGCAAAGGCAGCGGGGGAAAGGCCAGTCACGCGCAGAAACAGGCGCTGCACCTGAAAGGCCGAAAGGCCCGTCGCGCGCGCAAGCGCATCCAGCGTGGGCGCTTTTCCCTCGCCATCCAGAAGGCAGGCGATGCGATAGGCCAGTATCTGTTCATCGGGATTCGTCATGCCCTGATGATAGGATGGCTAGGCGTGATTGCTTCCCGAATCTTGCAAGGCGGGCAAGGTGCTGAAAGAAGGTGGCCCATGATACGCTTGATCACCGCCCGCCTGCTTCCTGCCCTTGCCCTTCTGGCCGCCCTGGCCGGGCTGTCCCTGCCCGCGCACGCCGACCCTGCCGATATCGATGCGGCCGCGCGCGGTGTGGTGCGGGTGGTGGTGGCGGCGCGCGATGGCGGGGAACTTTATGCCGTCAGCCACGGTTCGGGTTTTGCGGTGAATGCCGAAACCATCGTCACCAACGCCCATGTCGTGGGCGAGGCGATGGGGGATCCGCGGCTGGTGATCGGCATTGTTCCGTCTGAAGGGGGCGAGGCGGTGTATGGCCGGGTGATTGCAATTTCCCCGCGCAACGATCTGGCTCTGCTGCGCACGACCAGCCCCCTGCGGCTCGCGCCGCTCACGCTCTCGGGCCTCACCCCGCAGGGTGCCGGGGCCGTTACCGCGATTGGCTATCCCATGAATGTGGATCAGGCGCAGGGGCTGGCGATGGCGGACATCTTCCGCGCGCAGCCGCCGGTGACCAGCCAGGGCTTCCTGTCGGGCAGGCGGCCCAGCCGCGAATTCGATACGCTGCTGCACACAGCGCCGATTGCACGCGGCAACAGCGGCGGCCCGCTGGTGGACCAATGCGGGCGCGTGATCGGGGTCAATTCGTTCGGCACGGAAAGCGCGGGGACGGAGGCCGAGTTCTTCTTTGCCGTCTCCATCCGCGAATTGCTGCCCTTTCTGCGTGCCAATTCGATCACGCCCACGGTCAATTCGCTGCCCTGCCGCAGCCTGGCTGAACTGGAGGAAAGCGAGCGCGCTCTGGAACAGAACCGTCAGGCCGAAGCCGAGCGACGGGCACAGGCCGAGGAAACCGCCCTGGCGCAGCGGCGAACGGAAATGCGCCGCGAGATAGAATATGGCGTGATCGACGAACGCGCCAACGGTCTGGCGCTGGCGCTCGTACTGCTGATGGTCGGTTTTGCGGGTGCCGGATTTGCCTGTGACGCCCATCGCCGGGGGGTGATGCAGCACCGCAAGATCGGCGGCGCGATCGCTTTGGGGGCGGTCGTGCTGGCACTGGTCGCATGGGCCATGCGTCCATCCTTTGCCGAGATAGAGGAGAGGCTGGAGGAGCAATTGCGCGCCCAGATGGAGGCAGAACGCGCCGACGGGGACACAGGGGTCATCGCCGCCGCCGCGAGCGGGGAACTGACCTGCGTGCTCGATGTCGGGCGCAGCCGGGTGGTAGGCGAACCGCTGGAAAGCCTGCCGCTTGAATGGCGCAGCGATGGCTGCGTAAACGGGCGCACGCAATATGGTCTTGCCAGCGGCGAATGGACACGCATTTTCGTGCCCGAGGATGACCAGAGCGTCTCGATCAACCGCTTCGACCCGGCGACAGGGGAATATGTGGTGGACCGCTTCCTGCTCGACCGCGAGGCGATGATCGCCGCGCGCGAAGCCCGCGCCCAGTTCCAGGCGCCTGCCTGCGGCGCAGGGCCGGAAGCGGCAGGCGCATTCGGCGCGCAGCAGGCCCAGATCGCCGCGTCGCTGCCCGCCAGCCCCAATGAGCGGCTGGTCTATCGTTGCGGTTCGGGCCGCGTCGCGGCTGAGGAATAAAAACGCGGCATCCGCCGGACGGCCAAGATGATGCCGGGTGGCTTGCATCCCCGGCACCTGCCTGCTAGGCGCGCGCCAACCTTGCCCGGACCCATTCGTTTGAGTCCATCTGGTGGCAAGTGACATCTATCGTTTTCGGTAACCTTTCAAGGGACACCTCACGCGTGGAGCTTTCCGCCGGTATCAAGGCAAGCCTGGCAGGGCGTTACGCCTCCGCCCTGTTCGATCTCGCTAGCGAAGCGGGAAGCGTTTCGGCTGTGGAGGCTGATCTCGACAAGCTGCGCGCTGCGCTGGCCGAATCGGGTGAACTGCGCGCGCTGATCCAGAACCCGCAGGTCAGCCGCAGCGCGCTGGGCCGCGTGGTTGCAGGCCTTGCCACGCATCTGTCGCTTTCACCGCTGACTGCCAATTTCCTGGGCGTGCTGGCCGAGAACCGCCGCGTGGGCGCCCTGCCCGCCATTATCCGCGCGTTCGCCGCGATTGCCGCTGCCCAGCGCGGCGAGGTGGCCGCCGAAGTCGCCAGCGCGCACCCGCTGAATGCCAGCCAGCTTGCCGAACTGGAAAACCGCCTGCGTGCCCGTGAAGGGCGCACGGTGAAGCTCGCTACCCGCGTCGATCCCGACCTTCTGGGCGGGCTTGTCGTCACCATTGGTTCCAAGCGTATCGATTCGTCGATCCGCACCCGTCTCAACTCGCTTGCCCAGGCCATGAAGAACGCCTGACCGCCCCATTTGTCGAAAGGCTGAATGATGGAAATCCGCGCCGCAGAAATCTCCAAGGTCATCAAGGACCAGATCGCCAATTTCGGCACCCAGGCCGAGGTGAGCGAAGTCGGCTCCGTGCTGTCGGTTGGTGACGGCATCGCCCGCATCCACGGTCTGGACAAGGTTCAGGCCGGCGAGATGGTGGAATTCGCCAACGGTGTGCAGGGCATGGCCCTGAACCTGGAAGCGGACAATGTCGGCGTCGTGATCTTCGGCTCTGACGCCGAAATCCGCGAAGGCGACACGGTGAAGCGCACCGGCACCATCGTGGACGTGCCCGTGGGCAAGGGCCTTTTGGGCCGCGTGGTCGATGCTCTGGGCAATCCGATCGACGGCAAGGGCCCGCTGACCGATGTCACCCGTATGCGCGTGGAAAAGAAGGCCCCCGGCATCATCCCGCGCCAGTCGGTGCACGAGCCGGTGCAGACCGGCCTCAAGGCGATTGACGCGCTGGTTCCCGTGGGCCGCGGCCAGCGCGAACTGATCATCGGTGACCGTCAGACCGGCAAGACCGCCGTGGCGATCGACACCTTCATCAACCAGAAGGAAGTCAACGCCGGCACGGATGAGAGCAAGAAGCTGTATTGCATCTATGTCGCCGTGGGCCAGAAGCGCTCGACCGTGGCGCAGATCGTGCGCCAGCTGGAAGAAAACGGCGCGATGGAATATTCCATCGTGGTTGCCGCCACCGCTTCGGAACCGGCCCCGCTGCAATATCTCGCCCCCTATACCGGCGCGACGATGGGCGAGTTTTTCCGCGACAACGGTATGCACGCCGTGATCGTGTATGACGATTTGTCCAAGCAGGCCGTGGCCTATCGCCAGATGTCGCTGCTGCTGCGCCGCCCGCCGGGCCGCGAAGCCTATCCGGGCGACGTGTTCTATCTGCACAGCCGCCTGCTGGAGCGTGCGGCAAAGCTGAATGCCGAAAACGGTTCGGGCTCGCTCACCGCGCTGCCGATCATCGAAACGCAGGCGGGCGACGTGTCGGCCTATATCCCCACCAACGTGATTTCGATCACCGACGGGCAGATCTTCCTGGAAACCGGCCTGTTCTATCAGGGCATCCGTCCGGCCATCAACGTCGGCCTGTCGGTGTCGCGCGTGGGCGGTGCGGCCCAGACCAAGGCGATGAAGAAGGTGGCCGGCTCCATCAAGCTGGAACTGGCGCAATACCGCGAAATGGCGGCCTTCGCGCAGTTCGGTTCGGACCTCGACGCCGCCACGCAAAAGCTGCTCAACCGCGGCGCGCGTCTGACCGAACTTCTTAAGCAGAAGCAGTTCAGCCCCATGCCGTTCGAGGAACAGACCGTGTCGATCTATGCCGGCACCAATGGCTATCTTGATGCCATTCCGGTGAACCGCGTGGGCGAATACGAAGCCGCAATGCTCAGCTATATGCGCAACGAGCATGGCAGCGTGCTGGCCGAAATCCGCAACAGCCAGAAGTTCGAAGGCGAAGTGGCGGAAAAGACCAAGGCCGCGCTCGACGCCTTCGCCAAGCAGTTCGCCTGATCCTCTTCGAGCCTTGTTAGGGAGCCGAAATGGCCTCGCTGAAAGAACTTAAAGGTCGGATCAACTCGGTCAAATCGACCCAGAAGATCACCAAGGCCAAGCAGATGGTCGCCGCGGCCAAGCTTCGCCGTGCGCAGGCTGCGGCCGAGGCGGGGCGTCCTTATGCCACCCGTCTGGCTGCGGTGATGGCCTCGCTCGCGGGCAAGGTCAGCGGCGATTCCGCCCCGCGCCTGCTCGCCGGCACCGGATCGGACAAGCGCCATCTGCTGGTGGTTGTGAATACCGACAAGGGCCTGTGCGGTGGCCTCAATTCCAACATCGTCAAGGAAGCGCGCAATGTGGCGCGCGCGCTGATGGCAGAAGGCAAGGAAGTCGAATTCTTCCTTGTCGGCAAGAAGGGCCGCGCGCCGCTGAAGCGCGATTTTCCCAATGCCATCGGCGATAGCTTCGACACCAGCACCGTGCGCACCCCCGGCTTTGCCGAAGCGGCGCAGATCGCGGACCAGCTGGTGGCGATGTTTGATGCGGGCAAGTTCGATGTCGCGCATCTGATCGCACCGGTATTCAAGAGCGCGCTGGCGCAGGATCCGGTAACGCAGCAGCTCATCCCCGTCCCCGCCCCTGCCACCGCTGCCGCATCGGATGCGGTTGTCGAGTATGAGCCGGACGAGGAAGCGATCCTTGCCGAACTCCTGCCGCGTTACATCAAGACGCAGATTTTCGGCGCGCTGCTGGAACGCGAGGCATCCGAACAAGGCGCGTCGATGACCGCCATGGACAATGCCACGCGCAATGCCGGCGACCTGATCAGCAAGCTGACCATCGTTTACAACCGCCAGCGTCAGGCGGCGATTACCACCGAACTCATCGAAATCATTGCGGGCGCGGAAGCGCTCTAAGCCCGAGGGAATAGCAACATGGCCACCGCCCCCGTCCTCAATCAGACCACCAATGGCACGATTGCCCAAGTCATCGGCGCCGTCGTCGACGTGACCTTCCCCGGCGAACTGCCCGCCATTCTCACCGCGCTGGAAACGCGCAACGGCGATTCCACGCTGGTGCTCGAAGTGGCGCAGCATCTGGGTGAAAACACCGTGCGCACCATCGCGATGGACAGCACGGAGGGCCTCACCCGCGGCCAGGAAGTGATCAATACCGGCGCGCAGATTTCGGTGCCGGTCGGCCCCAAGACGCTGGGCCGCATCATGAATGTGGTGGGCCAGCCGATTGACGAGCGCGGCCCCATCGGCGCCGATCAGACCGCGCCGATCCACGCCAAGGCCCCCGAATTCGTCGACCAGTCGACCGATGCCTCCATTCTGGTCACCGGGATCAAGGTCATCGACCTGCTCGCCCCTTACGCGAAGGGCGGCAAGATCGGCCTGTTCGGCGGCGCGGGCGTGGGCAAGACCGTGCTGATCCAGGAACTGATCAACAACATCGCCAAGGGTCACGGCGGCGTGTCGGTGTTCGCCGGCGTGGGTGAACGCACCCGCGAAGGCAACGACCTGTATCACGAATTCCTCGACGCGGGCGTTATCGCCAAGGACGCCGAGGGCAATGCGACCTCGGAAGGCTCCAAGGTGGCGCTGGTGTTCGGCCAGATGAACGAACCGCCCGGCGCACGCGCCCGTGTGGCGCTGTCGGGCCTGACGATGGCGGAATATTTCCGCGACCAGGAAGGGCAGGACGTGCTGTTCTTCGTCGACAACATCTTCCGCTTCACGCAGGCGGGTTCGGAAGTGTCGGCGCTGCTGGGCCGTATTCCTTCGGCCGTGGGCTATCAGCCTACGCTGGCAACCGACATGGGCGCGCTGCAGGAACGCATCACCTCCACCACCAAGGGGTCGATCACCTCGGTGCAGGCCATCTACGTGCCCGCGGACGACTTGACCGATCCGGCGCCCGCCACCTCCTTTGCGCACTTGGATGCGACCACCACGCTGAACCGCGCGATTTCGGAACTGGGCATTTATCCGGCGGTTGACCCGCTCGATTCGACCAGCCGCGTGCTGGAGCCGCGCATCGTGGGCGCAGAGCATTACGAAACCGCCCGCCGCGTTCAGGAAACGCTCCAGAAGTACAAGAGCCTGCAGGACATCATCGCCATTCTGGGCATGGACGAGCTTTCGGAAGAGGACAAGCTGACCGTGGCCCGCGCGCGCAAGATCCAGCGCTTCCTGTCGCAGCCCTTCCATGTGGCCGAAGTGTTCACCGGCATCCCCGGCAAGTTCGTGCAGATCGAGGACACCGTGAAGAGCTTCAAGGCGGTTGTGGATGGCGAATACGACCACCTGCCCGAAGCCGCCTTCTACATGGTCGGCGGGATCGAGGAAGCGGTGGCCAAGGCCAAGAAGCTGGCTGAGGACGCGTAAGCAAAATGGCTCTGCATTTCGAACTCGTCACTCCGGCCAAGCTGGTTCGGTCCGAGGATGTCTACATGGTGGTCGTCCCCGGAACCGAGGGCGAGTTTGGCGTGCTGGAGGGCCATGCTCCCTTTATGTCGACCATCCGCGACGGTGCGGTGCAGGTCTACAAGGCGGCAGGTGCTGCGCCGGAAAACATTCTGGTGCGCGGCGGCTTTGCCGAAGTCAGCGAAGCGGGCCTCACCGTGCTGGCGGAGCAGGTGGAAGGCTGATCGGCCTGCGCTTTTGCCGCGCCAATCGGCTTGAAAAGGGCGTCCGGTCGGGCGCCCTTTTTGTTTGGGGCTTCAGCCCTTGCGCCTGACCGGTGCGTTGAAATCGGGCGGCCTGCCAGCCACCCATGCAACAAAGCGCGCCAGATCCTCTCGCGCCATCAACCGGGTGCGGTCTGCCCCGATGCGGGCCAGTTCGGCGTTGGTAAAGCACGCATGGATGGTCTTGTGGCAGATCGGATGCACCGCCACCACGTCGCGCCCCTTGCGTGCCTTGGGAACAGGATGGTGCCACTGCACCGCGCGGCCCAGCGGCCTTTCGCACAGCCAGCAATGCACAGCGGAATGAACGTCAGACTGCGCACCCGTCACCTTCAGGCCCCCAACTGCTCCTGTGCCGCCAGCGCGGCATCCTTGCGTTGCCGGTCGCGGCGGCGGCCGGCCTGCCACAGGAACAGGCCTGCCGCGATGATGACGCCTGCACCCAGCATGGCGATGGCATCGGGCGCATCGCCAAAGAAGACCCAGCCCAGCCCCACAGCCATCAGCAACTGGCCGTAAGTCATCGGCGCCACGGTGCCAGCTCCCGCACGCACCGTGCCCATGAAGATAAGATACTGCGCCAATGTGGCCGACAGGCCGATGAAGGCGCAGCGCGCCACCACGCTCCAGTGCGGCGTTGTCATCACAAAGCCTTCCACGCCGCTGAAATGTCCGGCCAGCGTTGCGAAGGCGAGCACGATCAGCGCGGTGACCGACATATAATATTGCATCGCCAATACGCTGGCCCTTCCCGCCGCGGCGCGGTTGGCGATGATCACCACCGCCATGCCGGTGGCAGAGAGCAGCGGCAGCAGCGCCCCCCAGCCGATCACTTCGAAATTGGGACGCAGCACAATTGCAACGCCGATAAAGGCCAGCGCGGTGGCAATCCAGGTGCTGGCATGGGCGCGTTCCTTCAGGAAAACCAGCGCCAGCAGCGCGGTGATGACAGGCTGGGTAAAGGCGATGGTCGTGGCCTCCGCCAGCGGCATGATCCACACCGCCAGGAACATCCCCACCGCCGACGTGCTGATCGCCAGCCCGCGCAGCCACTGCAAACCGTCGCGCGGCAGGGCAAGTCCGGCCACGCCGTGATGCCGCAGCACCAGCCCCGCCAGCAGCAAAGTGCCCATGAGGTAGCGCGTGGTTGCCATGGCGGTTGCGGGCCATTCCCCCGCCATCCCCTTGATGATCGCATCGCCAAGGGAAAGCGTGCAGAAGCCCGCCAGCGCATAGAGCAGGCCCGCGCGGTCAGAAGGATGTGGCATGGTCGGTATCGTCCTCTCCCAGGCTCTCGCCTAGAGCAGCAGCGGGAGGCGGGCAATCGGCATGAAGGGAAGCTACCGAGCTTTTACCCGCGGTTAACTATGAACCGGTAGTTCTGCGCAGACAGGCGGAACGCGGGCGTTTCGGCGACTTACAGAGCGGGACGACGAACGGGGCCACATGACCAAGCTGATCATCCAGATTCCTTGCCTGAACGAGGCGGAAAGCCTGCCGGACACGCTGGTTGCCCTGCCGCGGATCATCCCCGGCATCGACACGATCGAGATCCTTGTCATCGACGATGGCAGCACCGATAACACCGCCGATGTCGCCCGGCGGTTTGGCGCGCATCATGTGATCCGCCACCGTCGAAACCGCGGACTTGCCGCCTCGTTCCAGACCGGACTTGATGCCGCGCTGGCCGCAGGTGCGGATATCATCGTCAATACCGATGCCGATGGGCAATATGCCGGCGAGGATATCGGCAAGCTGGTCGCCCCGATTCTGGCGAACGAGGCCGACCTTGTGATCGGTGATCGGGGCGTCGGCCGCAACGAGCATTTCGGGTTCATCAAGCGGCGCCTGCAAAGGCTGGGCAGCGCGGTTGTGCGCAATCTGTCTGGCACCGAAGTGACCGATGCCGTCAGCGGCTTTCGCGCCATCAGCCGCGCGGCGGCGCAGCGCATCACCATCACCACCGAATTCAGCTACACCACCGATATGCTGATCCAGGCCGGCCGCAAGCGGTTCAAGATCGTGAGCGTGCCAATCCGCACCAATGCGACCGAGCGGCCGAGCCGGTTGTTCAAATCCATCCCGCAATTCATCGCGCGCCAGTTGATGACGATGGCACGCGCTTATGCTACCTATAATCCGCTGCGCACTTTCGCCCTGATTGGTGCAATCATGGCAGCGATCGGTCTCATTCCGATGGCACGTTTCCTTGTCCTGTGGGCAATCGGCCAGGGGGACGGGCATATTCAATCGCTGGTTCTGGGCGGCGCTTTTCTGGTGATGGGCGTGCTGACCGGGTTGCTGGGTGTGCTGGCCGAATTGATCGGCGCGAACCGCAAACTTCTCGAAGCCGCGCTGGCCCATATCCGGCGGCTGGAGCAGGACGTAGCCGCACTGCGCGACCAGTCCAATTCCGCAATCCCGTCTGCCAAGACCTCGACGGCCGACCGGGAAGCGGCATGACCACCCTGCCGGCCACAGCCCCGGATGCGGGCGCAAGACCCCGATCAGCGACGCCGCGCCCCTCGCCCGTTCCGGCGGAGCGCTGGCTGCTTCCTGCCGCGCTGGTGCTGGTTCTGGCGCTGCAATTGCCGCTGGTGCTCCACCGGGCGATCAACTGGGACGAGTTCTGGCATTACAACCTGACCGTTCTGGCCGCGCAGGGCCAGCTCGATCAGCCCTTGCAGACCCTGTTTACACGCGTCTTCATGTGGGTGCCGGGCCTTCCCGGAAACCCGGTGGATCATATCGTGCTGATCCGCCTGTTCATGCTGGGCTGCGAAGTGGTGGTGCTGGCGTGCATTGCCGCCATTGCCGGGCGTTTCAGCGACAGGAACACCGGCCTGCTTTGCGCGCTTGCCTATCTCTCCAGCATTTTCGTGTTTCAGCACGGCACTTCGTTCCGGTATGATCCGCAGGCAGCCGCGCTGCTGATGGGCAGCCTGTGGGTGCTGGTATGCCGCCCGGCCACAGCCCGCTGGATGGTGCTGGCGGGCGTTCTGGGCGGGCTTGCCGCCATGATTACCATCAAGTCGGTTCTTTACGCGCCGGTCTTTGCCGGCGTATTCTGGCTGCGCTGGAACGAGAACGGTCGCACGCGCGCTGCGCTGGGCGGACTGGCGATCATGGTGCTCGCTGCGGCCATCACCTTTGCTGCCGTGTATCTTTGGCATACCAGCACGATCGTCGAAGCCCCCGGCAGCGGGGCAGGCGACCTTGTCCGTGCATCGGGCGAGAAGATGTTCAGCCTGACCGAACATCTTTATCTGCTCCACAATCTGAAGGGCGCGATCTTTTCTCCCGTCATGACGGTGCTGGCCCTGGCCTGCCCCTTTGCCATCGCGCTGGCAAAGCGCCCCGCCGCCGAACGCGCCGCGTTGGCCGGGTTCTGGCTGCCGCTGACCACGCTGGGCTTTTACCACAACACTGCGCCCTATTTTCATGTGTTCATGCTGGCCCCCGTGGCGGTATCGCTGGCTGCCATCATGCCGGCAGCAGTCCGCCGCTATGGCATAAAGCCCCTCGCGGCCACCTTCGTCCTGCTGACTGCAATGCTGCTGTGGCGCGAGGAGGAAAGCCCGATCGGCAAGCAGCGCGAAATCATCGCCACCGCCAGCGAGATTTTTGGCGAGCCGGTAGCCTATTTCGACAGCAGCGCCATGCTCGGCCAGTTCCGTAAGGCCAATCCGTTCATGACCCCGTGGGGCATCCACCGCTATCTGCGCGGCGAATTTCCCAGCATGACCGCCACGATGGAACGGCAGGCAGTGCCGCTGGTGGTGGAAAATGATCCGCTGTTCACGCAGGCGCTGCGCACGCGCGCGAATGTGAACGGGTTGCTGCCGCAGGATCTTGCCGCCTTGCGCGCTACTTACATTCCCTATTGGGGCCCTCTGTGGATCGCAGGCTTTGACCTGCCTGCGGGAAGCGCAGAACAAACATTGCTGGTGCGGGTTCCCGGTCCCTACACCGTGCATGGCAATGCTTCCGTGATCGTGAACGGCACCGCCTACGAACCGGGAAGCGTTTTCACGCTGGAACGCGGACCGCACCGCATCGCCGCGCCGGATGCCGCCGCACGTCTGGTCTGGGGCGACAGGCTTGCCCAGCCCGCCCGTCCGGCCCCGGCCGAACCCTATTTCATGGGATTTTGACCATGTGCACGAAACTTCCGCAAAGGCTCGAAGCCGGTCCCCCTGTGGCCCTGCCTTCCGGCCGAGCCAGCACGGCAAACGCACCGCGCTCGCTGCCCCCACTGACCGCCAATGCAAGCCTGCGCTGGGACGTGGTGCAAAGGCTGCTTCCGGCCCAACCTGGCCGGGTGCTGGAAATCGGTTGCGGACGAGGAACCGCCGCTGCGCGGATTGCCCGGCGGGCGACGAAACTTGTGGCGGTGGAGCCCGATCAGGCATCGTTCGCGGAGGCAAGGAACAATCTGGCAGGCTTAGCCCAAGTGCATAACTGCATGAGCTTTGAATTGGATGCACGCGAAAGCTTCAACACGATCTGTGCTTTCGAAGTGCTGGAGCACATCGCGGACGATCAAGGCGCGCTAATGGAATGGAAGGCCAAGCTGGAACCGGGTGGGCAGCTGTTGATCAGCGTCCCGGCGTGGCAGAAGCGCTTTGCAGAACTGGATGAACTCGCTGGGCATTTCCGTCGCTATGATCCCGCGCAAATGGAAGCCCTGCTGCGCAAGGCCGGCTTCACGGACATCGTGGTAGAGCTTTACGGATTCCCCGCCGGACATTTGCTCGAAGCGATCCGCAACGCCCTTGCCAAACGCAGTCTGGCGGCCGGAGCCCATATGTTGGATATTGCCGAGCGCACGGCCGGATCAGGCCGCCTGCTGCAACCCGGCAAGGTCTGGATGAACGATGTGATCGCTCTTGCCGCGCGCCCCTTGGTGTGGCTCCAACGGTTGTTCCCAAATCGCGGCGTCGGACTGGTGGCCCGCGCGCGCAAACCCGATTGATCGGGTGCTCGTGCAACGCCTGAACCTCGCCCGGTATCGCCCCATGGCACAAGGCGCCTTTCTGCTCGCCGCTGTTCTGGCGGGTGGGTGGCTGGTCGCCCGCGAGGGCGAGGCTATCGTCGCCGCGCTGGCAAGGGCCGACCTGCTGCATATCGGGATCGCGGTGATAGCTGCTTGCGCAAATCTGGCATTGGCGGCGCTGTCGTGGCGCTCTGTTGTGCCGATTGGCACAGGCAAATTTCCGGCCGCAGCGGCTGCGCGTCTTTTCCTGCTGTCGCAGGTGGGCAAATATCTCCCCGGCGGGATCTGGAACTTTGTTGCCGCAGCAGACCTTGCCCACACGGCAGGATTGCCGCGCGCTGCCATCGTCGGCAGCTTTTTTCTGGCTTTGATAATCGGCATCGGTTCAGGCGCAGCTCTGGCACTGCTGCTGATCCCGCAGGCGGCCGAGCAATTGGGTTTGCCGACCTGGTGGATCGGGGCAGCATTGGTCGTGGGTGTGCTTGGGCTGGCAATCTTGCATCGGTTCTGGCCGCAGCTCCGCGCTCGCTTGCCCATCGTTGATCGGCGCAGTCTCCTTCTCGCAACAGCTCTCGCCACTGCGGGTTGGATATGCGCCGGAGCAATGATCTGGGCACTTGCCTTGGCATTTGGCGGTGAAGATGCAGGACACGTGTCCCCCGCTTTTGCCATTGGTGCCTATGCCTTCGCATGGGTTGCGGGCTTTGTGGCGTTCGTCGCGCCAGCCGGTCTGGTCGTGCGCGAAGGCGCGCTGATTGCAGGCCTTGCCTCAGCCATGCCGCTTGCCGAAGCAGGCGCCGTCGCGCTGGTTGCCCGCGTGATCGTGACGCTGATTGATATCCTCGGCGCGGTTATCGCGGGAGTGGTGACCAAGCGTCCAGAAGCACACACAACTGGCGGATACCCCGATCAGGCGTGAGTTCAGCAAGAATTTCGGCAGGCAAGGGCTCTGGCGTGCTGGGAGCTGCCAGTTCCTGCGCCACGGCTTTTGCCAACGCTTGCGGATCGCCGGGCGGCACGGTGATGACCGCCTGCGGATAGGCCTGCGCCAAGGCCTCGACTGCCGCGCTTGACCGCGTGATAACCGGCTTGCCTACCGCCAACTGCTGAAACAGCTTGTTCGGAATCACGCGCCCTGCCTTGTCCGACAGACCGAAAACGCCAAGACACAGCCGCGCTCGCGCAATGACGGCGGGAAGCCGCGCGTAATCAACCCAGGCAATCCAATCGACCTGCGCGCCCGGATTCTGGATCAACCACGCGCGCAGTTGCGGCTCCATCTGTCCGCGCCCGATGATGACCCATCGCGCATCCAGACCCGCGGACAGGCGCGCGGCCGACAGAATCGTCTCGATCCCGTGCAGTGGGATCAATTGCCCGTAGAACAGCACGATCGGCAGGCCACCCGGTGGCCCGAGCAGATCAGCCGCATCATCCTGCACCTGACAGGGCGTGAACTGCGGCTCTGCCCCGACCAGCACGGTAACCAGACGGTCGCGCGGCAGTCCGAACTCGGCAGCGAGATAGTCGCCATGGCAATCCGTATCGACCAGGATCACATCGGCCAATCGGAGCACCATCCGCTCGAACAGCCAGATTGCGCGGGCAGCAAGAGGTGTTCTGACCATTCCGCGATCCGCAACAATCATGTCGTAGAGCGGCAGGAAGGCATCGAAAACCAGCGGACGCCGCATCATCCGTGCGAGAGGGGCAATCAGGAGCATTTCCGCAAAGCCCGGATACGGCAGCAGGATTGCCGCCATGCGGGGAGATCGCCACAACCGCCAGAGTGCACCCGGAAGTCCGATCAGCAGCCGCACCACCACCATGGCGACACTTGCCTTGGACGGAATATTGGTCTGCGCGACGCCCTCCCAGCCGGGAATCAGGATATCCTCGGCAAGACGCCCGCTCCGGCGCAAAGCCGCAAGCAAGAGGCGAACGCGCGGCTTGCGCGTATCATAGGCACCAAAGACGACGATTGGACGCGGCATCACCTGCTTTTGGCAAAGCCCGCAGCGCTTGTCAGCGGGCAATTCCGGCCGGCCCACAGCCCTGTCCAGGCGCATGGAATTTAGGAAAATAATAAGGTTTCTCTCTTATTCACCTTTTTTCGAGACGAGCCCTTCGCAAGATTGCGGCGAAGTCCGGATGATGATGGAAACTCTCAGGGGCTGGGCATGAGCGCTTTCGGACGCAGGAACGGGACACTCGGACAGCAGGGCGCACGCCCTGCCTTCGGCGTGGCCAAGCCGATGCGCGGCGGGGCTGTTGCCCCTCCCGGATCGGTTCCGGCCGGTGGCGAGCAATTCCCGCCCCTGCCCGGTGAAAACCTTGATGCCGATCCGCTCGGCGGTCTGCCGCGCGAAGACGCGATGAGCCGGCTGGCCGAACGGGCCAATGCCGTGCACGCCGCGGACGAAGGGCCGCAGGGCTTTGAAGCCAGTGTCCACAAGATCAAGGAACAGGTGCTTCCGCGCCTGCTCGAACGCGTCGATCCCGAAGCGGCTGCCACGCTGTCAAAGGAAGAGCTTTCCGAAGAGTTCCGCCCCATCATCATGGAGGTGCTGGCGGAGCTGAAGATCACCCTCAACCGGCGCGAGCAATTCGCGCTGGAAAAGGTGCTGATCGACGAACTGCTGGGCTTCGGCCCGCTGGAAGAGCTGCTGAACGATCCCGACATTTCGGACATCATGGTCAACGGCCCCGAACAGACCTATGTCGAAAAGAAGGGCAAGCTGCAGATCGCGCCGATCAAGTTCCGCGACGAAAGCCACCTGTTCCAGATTGCCCAGCGCATCGTGAACCAGGTCGGTCGCCGCGTTGACCAGACCACGCCGCTGGCCGACGCCCGCCTGAAGGACGGCAGCCGCGTCAACGTGATCGTGCCGCCGCTGTCCCTGCGCGGCACCGCGATTTCCATTCGTAAGTTTTCCGAAAAGCCCATCACGCTCGATATGCTCAAGAACTTCGGTTCGATGAGCGAGAAGATGTGCACCGCCCTGAAGATTGCCGGCGCGTGCCGCATGAATATCGTGATTTCGGGCGGCACGGGTTCGGGCAAGACCACCATGCTCAATGCCCTGTCGAAGATGATCGATCCGGGCGAGCGCGTGCTGACCATCGAGGACGCCGCCGAACTGCGTCTGCAACAGCCGCACTGGCTGCCGCTGGAAACCCGCCCGCCCAACCTGGAAGGGCAAGGTGCGATCACTATTGGCGATCTTGTGAAGAACGCCCTGCGTATGCGCCCGGACCGCATCATCCTGGGCGAAATTCGCGGCGCGGAATGTTTCGACCTGCTGGCCGCGATGAACACCGGCCACGACGGGTCAATGTGTACGCTGCACGCCAACTCCCCGCGCGAATGCCTGGGCCGTATGGAAAACATGATCCTGATGGGCGACATCAAGATCCCCAAGGAAGCCATCAGCCGCCAGATCGCGGAAAGCGTCGATCTGATCGTTCAGGTGAAGCGCCTGCGCGACGGCAGCCGCCGCACCACCAACATCACCGAGGTGATCGGGATGGAAGGCGATGTGATCGTGACGCAGGAATTGTTCAAGTTCGAATATCTGGACGAGAGCGAAGACGGCAAGATCATCGGCGAATTCCGCAGCACGGGCCTGCGTCCCTACACGCTGGAAAAGGCGCGCCAGTTCGGCTTTGATCAGGCTTATCTGGAGGCGTGCCTCTGACACGCCTGTCGCAAGCCCATCCGGGCTTGCGGCCACATCGCAAAAGCTCGGGCGGCCGTTCGGCCATGCGCTCGCCAGGCGACCGTTACCTTTGAGGTGTGCTTGCGAGGGAGGATCTAGCCCCCCAGCCAGCCCTTGATTGCCACCAGCAGCAGGCCTGCGCCAATCGTGGCACTGGCAAGGAACACCGGCGTCCACGGCACGCAGCCCACGCGGTCGATATCCCTGCGCCGGGCGCGGCGCCAATCGGCCAGCAGGGCAATCGCGGCGAGCAGCAGGAAGGCCGCGGCCCATAATCCCACTTCGGTCGCCTCGCTGGCAAAAAGGATGAAAGCAGGCAGGTTAAGCATTGCGCGCGCATATGTGCGCGGTTTTGCGGATCGGCAACTGCTTGAACAATGCCGCCCGCCCTCTATGGGAAAAGGCATGACATCTGCCCGCCACGACCGCCCCTTGCTGGCACTTGCGATAAGACTGGGCGGCGTGATGGGGCTGTCGATCATGGCCGCGCTGATCAAGCTGGCGTCCACGCGCGGCATCCATCTGGCCGAGATTATCTTCTGGCGGCAATTCACCACCGTTCCCATCCTGCTCGCCTGGGCATGGTTTGCCGGGCAGGGCGCAGGCGTTGCCCGGCTGAAAGCGCTGGCGACCAAGCGCCCGCGCGATCACGCGATGCGCGGCATTTACGGCATGATCGGCATGGTCTTCAATTTCGGCGCGGTGATCCTGCTGCCGCTGGCGGAGGCGACGACGATCAATTTCTCCGCGCCGATCTGGGCGGTGATCCTGTCGATCATTTTCCTGAAGGAGAAGGTGGGCGTCTGGCGCTGGAGCGCGGTGCTGGCGGGGTTTGCGGGTATTCTGGTGATCGCGCAGCCTGGTGACGGGCATATCCCGCTGGTCGGCGCGGCAGTGGCAATGGCGGGGGCATTCATGATTGCGCTGATCTCGATCCAGATCCGCGACCTTTCGCGCACCGAAAACCCCATGGCGATCGTGTTCTGGTTCGCCACGCTGAGTTCGATTTGCTCGCTGCCTTTCATGCTATTCGTGGCAGGCCCGCATGATGCGCTCGATTGGCTTATCCTGCTGGGCACCGGACTTGCGGGAACCTGGGGCCAGTTGATGATCACCGCCGCGCTCCGCTATGGCAAGGTGTCGAGCGTGATCGTGATGGATTATTCGGCGATTGTCTGGGCCACCTTGTTCGGCTGGCTGCTGTTCGCAGTGCTTCCGCCGATCACCACGCTGTTCGGCGCACCGTTGGTGATTGCGGCGGGCATCATCATCGCGTGGCGCGAACGGGTGGTGCGGCGCGCACCCTTTACCGATCAACGCGGCGCGGCCGGAACCTGATGCCCGGCTAACCGTTCAATCTGGCAGGATCATCAAAAGGACTGAAACGATGGCACGCAAAATCGCTTTGACTCTTGCCGCAGGTGTTCTGGCGTTGACGGCCAGCGCCTGCAACACGGTGCGCGGGGTGGGATCGGATCTGCAATCGGCCGCCAATACGGTTGACGAAGCTATCTGACGCGCGGGCGCTTTAGCGCTTGCGATAGATAAGCATGATGTTGTTGGCGGGCATGGCGACACGCCGTGCCCGCTCAAATCCGTTGACGCGTGCCAGTGCGTCCATCCACGCGGTTTTGCGCAGGCCCCATGCGGGATTGCGACCCTTGAGGCTGGCGTCGAACGCCAGGTTGGATTCCGCCGTTTCAACACCATCCTCAATCCACGGGCCGTAGAAGATCAGCGGCGCGCCAGCAGGCAGGATCTGGCCCGCTTGCCGCAGCAATCCCTCGCTCGCGGAAAGCGGGCTGATATGCACCATGTTGATGCAGACGAGCGCGTCCGCGCCATGCACCGGCCATTCCGGCGCGGAGGCATCCAGCGCCAGCGGCGGCGCAATATTGGGCAGGCCCGCCTCGGCCGTCCATGCCGCGATGGATGCGCGTGCATCGGCATCGGGATCACTTGGCTGCCAGAACAGATGCGGGAAGCGCGCGGCGAAATGGATCACGTGTTCACCCGTGCCGCTGGCCACTTCTAGCACGGTGCCGCGGGCGGGCAATTCCTGCGCCAGCACATCGGCAATAGGGGCGCGGTTGCGCGCGGCAGCGGGGGCTTCCTGCTTCACCGGCGACCTGCGCCGCGGATGCCTGATCGCGGATTGGCGCGGCGCGCGGCAGGTTCGCGGATCACCAGCCAGATAAGCAGGCCCAGCGGCCCGGCAAGGAAGGTCGCCACAAGCACGGGTGCCTGCCACACCCGCGCAAAGCCCTTCGCATCGGCATCGCGCGCGATCCACATACCCGCAAACAGATCGAGCGCCAGATAATGAATCCAACCCACCGTCACGCCTGCATCGCTGGCAAAGATGCTGCGCACGCCTTCGATGCTGGTGAAATCCGCGCCGCTCGCCCCCTCAACCGCGCCGGTCAACAGCGCCAGCAGCAGCACAGCATAACCGAGACACAACAACCCCACCCCGCCATAAAAGATCAGCGTGCGCGAAATTTCGCCGCGCGGGGCCAGGATCAACGCCGCCCAGCAGATAAGCGCCAGCAGATTGGCCGCGCCGAAAGTCCACTCCCAGTTCATCGCTCTTGCACCTTTTCGCGGCTCCATATCCCGGCGAGGATCGACCCGATCACCACGTGATAGACCGAGGAAATCGCGCTGGGAACAGGGGCCAACGCCGCCTGCATCGGATTGGTGAACTGCGCGGCAAAACTGGGGGCGCTGGCAAGGCTGGCGCCGAGGCCGCTGTTCTGCATCCCCACCTCGATGCTGATCGTGCGCGCATCCGCGCGGGCAAAACCCATCAGGCGCGGCAGCAGCAGGCCCAGCGCAAAGCCCGTGGCGTGCAGCAGGAAGATGGCGATCAGCAGGCGGCCGAAATGCGCCTCGATCAACTCCTTCGAATTGCCGACTATCCCGCCCACGATCAGCACGATGGCGAACACCGACAGCAGCGGCGATACCACCGCGATCCGCCGCGTGAGGGATGGCAGCAGGGTGTTGAGCGCCACCCCCGCCACCACCGGCACCAGCACAATTGCGACCATCTGGCGCAGCAGGCTCCAGCGGTCGATCTGGATGAAAACCCCGCCCAGCCAGTCGGTCAGAAGCGGGGTGAACAGAATGGCAAGCAGCGTGGAGCACATCGTCATGCTGACCGACAGGGCAAGGTTGGCGCGCGCCAGATAGGTCACCACATTGCTGGCCGTGCCGCCGGGACAACAGGCCACCAGCACCAGCCCTACCGCCAGCCCCTGTTCCAGCCCGAACAGCATGGCAAAGCAAAGCCCCGCCAGCGGCATAACGGTGAATTGCAGCGTAATCCCCGCCGCGATGCCTTTCGGCATTTTCAGGACGCGGGCGAAATCGGCAAGGCTCAGCGTCAGGCCCATGCCCAGCATGATGAGGCCCAGCAGCACGCTGACCAGCCCCTGCCCCGCCACCGAAGTCTGCGTGACCCAGGTGAAATGCGCAGGCTCGATCCACGCCCACGCCACGCCCAGCACCGTCCAGATGGCAAACAGGCCCGTTGCCCGCTCGATCAGTTTTGCCATGCCCCCTGCCCCCCTGTGCTGGCTCTAGCCGCGTTGCCAGCGGGCGGAAAGGCGCAGGATTTCGTCATGGTGATGGACAAAGCGACCAGGCGCTTTTTCGCGCGCGCATTGCAGCGCCGCCATGGCCACATCGGCACCGCGGATGGAGCGGTATTTGCGGCGCTCCCCCTGCAAGGCCAGATCGGCCAGCGGGGCCAGCGCCGCGCCCATCGCTTCCAGCAGGCGGGCATCGTCCACCCTCTTGCCGCGCAGCAGACCGGGGCGGAAGATATCCAACCGGGCAAAGCCGAGCTTCGCCAGCCCTGCCTCCATCTCGCCCTTCACGCGCAGATAGAACGCCTTTGCGCCCATATCCGCGCCGACGGACGAGACAACCGCAAAGCTGCGCGCGCCCGCCGCTTTCGCCTGCGCTGCCGCCTCCAGCACCAGATCGCGGTCGATCACGGCAAAGGCGGCCTTGTCTCCGCCCTGCTTGGCAAGGGTGGTGCCCAGCGCACAGATCACCGCATCGGGTGCGATGGCCGCAATCTCCTGCGCCCAGCCTTCGACCGGGGCAAGATGCACTTCCATCCGCGCGCCCGGTGGCAAGGGAACCTCGCGCCGCGCCAGCCCCACCAGCCGCACATCGGCGCGGCCCACCGCGGCGGTCAGCACCTGCTGCCCCACAAGGCCCGATACGCCCAGCACAAGGATGCGCGCAGGATCAGACATTCGACAAGCCCTCCGGCACCTCGCCAAAAACGCGGGCGTAACAATCCATGGCATAGCGATCGGTCATGCCGGCAAGGAAATCGGCAATGTGCCGCGCACGGCCGGTGGGATCTTCGGGCAGGCTTTCATGCCAGCCGGGGTTCATCAATGCGGGGTTTTCATCAAACGCCGCGTAAAGGCGCGCAATTACCTGATTGGCGACGCGCGCGGTGCGCAGCTGTTCGGGGTGGTAATACAGCCGTTCATACAGGAAGGCTTTCAGCCGCCGTTCGCGCTGCGCCCATTCGGGCGAGAAGGCCACCAATGCGCGGCCTGCCTGCCGCACATCCTCCACTGATGCAATGCCTTCCAGATTGGCCTGCGTGGTGGCAATCAGATCGTTCACCATCGCGCCGATCTGGTCGCGCACCAGTTCGCGCAGCAACAGACTTTCCGGCGCGCCGGGGTGGCGGGCGCAGACAGCCTCCCACTGATTGCGCAGGAAATCGAGTTCGAGCAAATCGTCGATCGTCAGAAAGCCGGCGCGCACCCCGTCATCGATGTCGTGATTGTCATAGGCGATGTCATCCGCCAGCGCGGCCACCTGCGCCTCCAGCGAGGCGTGGCTGGCAAGCCCCAGCGGAAAGGCCGCGTCCAGTTCCGCCAGCGCCCAGCCGGGGGCGGCGACCGGGCCGTTATGCTTGGCCAGACCCTCCAGCACTTCCCAGCTGAGATTGAGGCCGGCCATGTCGCAATAGGGCCGCTCCAGCCGCATCAGCACGCGCAGGCAATGCTCGTTATGGTCCCACCCGCCATGCGGGGCGAGCGCGGCGGCCAATGCGTCCTCTCCCGAATGGCCGAAAGGCGGATGGCCGATATCATGCGCCAGACACAGCGCCTCGGCCAGATCCTCATCCAGACCCAGGGATCGGGCGATCACCCGGCCGATCTGCGCCACTTCAAGGCTGTGGGTCAGGCGGACGCGGTAATGGTCGCCATCGGGCGCAACAAACACCTGCGCCTTGCCCGCCAGCCGGCGAAAGGCAATCGAATGGATGATCCGGTCGCGGTCGCGCTGGAACGCGCTGCGGGGCCCTCGCGCCCCTTCGGCCCCTTGCGCAAACTCTCGGCCACGGCTGGCGGCAGGGTCGGCGGCATAAGGTGGCTTGGCAAGCGGGCTGAGCATCCCACACGCGCTAGAGGCGCGCTGGCAGAGTGGCAACGGGAACAGGATACGAACGGCGGCTTATGCCGCGCCCGCTGTGCCGCCATCCAACAACCAGCGCACCGCATGGGCGGCATGGATGCGCGTGCTGGAATAGATCGGCAGCACATTGGCATCCACATCCACCACCAATTCCAGTTCGGTCGCGCCCAGCACGATCGCTTCGGCACCCTGCTGGGCCTTGCCGGTGATGATGGTTTTCAGCGCGCGTTCGGCATCGCGTGTCACGCGCCCCGCCACCAGTTCCTCGTAGACGATCCTGTCGATCTCGGCCGTCACATCCGGATCGGGCGGGAGCAGATCGATCCCGTGCCCCACCAGGCGGCGACGGTAAAAGCTGCCAAAGGCAACATTGTGCGTGGCAACGACAGCCGCCTTGTTCACGCCTGCCGCCGCCATCTCCTGCCCCACGCAATCCGCGATGTGCAGCACGGGGATGGAGACGCTGGCCGCCACCGCATCATATACGCGGTGCATCGAATTGGCGGCGATCAGGAGGAGCCCTGCCCCCGCCGCTTCCAGCCTTTGCGCAGACGCGGTGAGACAATCCGCGGCGCGCGCCCAGTCCTCCTCGCTCTCCAGCCCGGCAAGGCCGGCAAAGTCGAGATTCTCGATCAGCATGGGCGCGCTGGATGGTGCCCCGCGCGCCTTCTGCCAGGCGGCGTTGATCTGTTCGTAATAGGCGGCGGTGGCAATCCAGCTCATCCCGCCGATCAAACCCAATTTGCGCAAAACGTCCTGCCCCTGTCCTATGGCTTCAAGCGTCCAGCGCCTTGTTGATATCCTCGACCATCTTCTTGGCATCGGCCAGCAGCATCATGGTCTGATCCATGTAGAACACATCGTTATCCACACCCGCATAGCCGACGCCGCCCATGCTACGCTTGATGAAGAAGACCTGCTTGGCCTTGTCCACATCGAACACGGGCATACCGTAGATCGGACTGGACTTGTCGGTCTTGGCCGCAGGGTTCACCACATCGTTTGCACCGATGATGAAGGCGACATCGCACTGGGCGAATTCGCTGTTGATGTCCTCCAGCTCGAACACCTCGTCATAGGGCACATTGGCCTCGGCCAGCAGCACATTCATGTGCCCCGGCATACGGCCCGCGACCGGATGGATGGCGTATTTGACGCTGACGCCTTCCTTTTTCAGATGATCGGCCATTTCGCGCAGCGCGTGCTGTGCCTGCGCCACCGCCATGCCGTAGCCGGGGATGATGATGACGCTTTCGGCCTGTTTCAGCATGAAGGCGGCATCGTCCGCGCTGCCCTGCTTCCACGGGCGCTGCTCCTTCGCCGCGCCACCTGCGGCGGAGGCTTCCGCGCCGAATCCGCCCGCAATCACGGAAATGAAGCTGCGGTTCATCGCGCGGCACATGATGTAGGACAGGATCGCGCCGGAGGAGCCGACCAGCGCCCCGGTCACGATCATCGCGGTATTGCCCAGCGTAAAGCCCATCGCCGCCGCCGCCCAGCCGGAATAGCTGTTCAGCATCGACACCACCACCGGCATATCCGCCCCGCCGATGGGGATGATGAGCAGGAAACCGATGACAAAGGCGAGCACGGTGATCGTGGCGATGATCCAGATCGCCTGATCGGTCATGAACCAGCCGGTCAGGCCAAGGATCGCCGCCAGCGTGCCCAGATTGATCAGGTGCCGCGCAGGCAGCAGGATCGGCGCGCCGCTCATCTTGCCGGCCAGTTTCAGGAAGGCGATGACGCTGCCCGAAAAGGTGATCGCGCCAATCGCGATGCCAAGGCCGAGTTCAAGGCGCGAAACCGGGTTGATCGCGCCCGATGGCAACAGGATGGAGAAAGCCTCCGGATTGAGATAGGCCGCCCAGCCCACCAGCACGGCGGCAAGGCCCACAAGGCTGTGAAACGCCGCCACCAGTTGCGGCATATCAGTCATCTTGATGCGGCGGGCGATAACGAAACCTATCACCCCGCCAATGCCGATGGCGACAAGGATTTCGGGCAGGCTTGCCAGATCATGCGTCACCAGCGTGGTGACCACCGCAATCAGCATCCCCGCCATGCCATAACGGTTGCCCGCGCGGCTGGTGGTGGGGTGCGAAAGGCCGCGCAGCGCAAGGATGAACAGCACGCCCGCGACCAGATAGGCAAGGCCCACCCACGGGTTCACGCCCGCGCCATCCGTTCCGGCAGCAAGGAAGGAGAGCATCACTTCTTCTCCTTCTTCTTGTACATCGCCAGCATCCGCTCGGTCACGGCAAAGCCGCCGAAGATGTTGACGCTTGCCATCACCACGGCGGCAAGGCCCAGCCATTTGGCCGTGGCGCTGCCCGCCTCGGCGGAAGCGACAAGCGCGCCCACGATGATGACGGAGGAGATCGCATTGGTCACCGACATCAGCGGCGTATGCAGCGCAGGAGTGACCGACCAGACGACGTAATAGCCCACGAAACAGGCCAGCACGAAGATCGAGAGGATTGCAATGAAGTCCATATCAGCGCCGCTCCGCCGTCCAGGGAAGGACGAAACCGCGCCCTTCCGACCAGGTTTGCCCCACCAGCCTGCCATCGATCAGGCAGGCGGCGGAATGGTAATCGCCCGAAAGGTCGGCCGTGCGAAAGGCCAGACAATCGCGCCCCTGCGCGCGGCCCACCTGCCCCGCCACAATCGGGCTTTCGTAAAATGTGCCGGACACCGCGCCTTCGGCTGAAATGGCGATGCGCATGACCTGCGTGTAAGGCGTGCCCCCCTGCTCAAACCGCAAATCCACCTGCCATTCGCCCATCATGGCCGCCACCGCAGGCTCTGGCGCAACCACCGGCGTCCCGCCCGCAAGAACGAGGGCTGAGAGCGGCGCCAAGGTAAAGCCGAGTGTCAGCCCCATCTCACAACTCCTCAAACGAAAAGTTGAAGCGATATCGCGCAAGCTTCAACAAGGGGACGGCCAACACGCCGCTGAGGCAGCTCTTGTCAAATTCGGCCGCAACCAGAATGCCCCTCACCTTGGTATCGGGTTCTTCCTGCATGAGGTCGCCCATATAACCGGTAATCTGGCCTAAGGCTTCGCGGCGGGCCAGCCCCGCCTTCAACTCAATCACCACGAAGGCGCCGTCCCTGTCGCGTGCCAGAATATCGATGAAGCCGGATTCTACGCTGCGTTCCATACCGCCGTCGGCAATGTCGAGCCCTGCTTCAAGCTGGGCGATTTCGCGCCGCAATTCGGCCTGCAAATTGCGTTCAAGTTCGAAATGCTTGCCCTCGTGCCGTTCCTTGATCGCAGCTCCGGCAATTTCGATTGCCGCTTCTGAGACAAAGTCTTCCTCGTTCTCGCGAAACCTGGCGTAGCACCGCAGCGAACTCTTGTAGGAAGCAAGGTTGGCGTAGAGATTGCTGCCAGCCGAAATCTTGGACGGGTTGGGTTTGCCAAGCTTGGCATCTTGCGAGGAATAATTCAGCTCCGCCGCGACCTTTTCCACGTCTCCTGCATCAAACAGCGCGTCAAGATCGCCATAGGCTTCTTCAACCTTGCGCGCTTGGGACAAGTGGGTTGCTGCTGAATTTGGGGAGTAATTGGCTACCAGCCACGCCTTGAACGCGCCGCGCTTCACCCCTTCAGCCTTTCGCTCACCACCGCGCCGCCTTGGGTAAGCCGCACGGCGGTGCCGATTTCCTCGTCCAGCACGGGCCGGCCCGCCTCCTTGTCCCAGAAGGCGGAGAGGAAGTTGTAGTGGTTGCGGCTGAACAAAGCGGATGCGTCGGCAGGCAGATGCGCGGGCGTGTTGGCATAGCCCATCACGAAAACGCCGTGCCGCTCCACCACCTGATCCGCCACGCTGCCTTCGACATTTCCGCCTTGCGCCACAGCCAGATCGAAGATCACGCTGCCGGGGCGCATCGTGGCAATCTGCGCATCGGTAATCAGGCGCGGCGCGGGGCGGCCGGGGATCAGCGCGGTGGTGATGACGATGTCCTGTTTGGCGATATGGCTGCTGACGAGCTCAGCCTGCGCCGCCTGATATTCGGGCGACATTTCGGTGGCATATCCGCCCGCGCCCTCGCCCTCGATTCCGGCCACGCTTTCCACGAAGATCGGTTTCGCGCCCAGCGACTGGATCTGCTCTTTCGTGGCGCTGCGCACATCGGTGGCGGACACCTGCGCGCCCAGCCGCCGCGCGGTGGCAATGGCCTGAAGCCCCGCCACGCCCACGCCCATCACGAACACCTTGGCAGCCGACACCGTGCCTGCCGCGGTCATCATCATGGGGAAGGCGCGGCCATATTGGTTCGCGGCGGCCAGCACCGCCTTGTATCCGGCAAGGTTGGACTGGCTGGAGAGCACATCCATGCTCTGCGCACGGGTGATGCGCGGCATCAATTCCATCGCCAGCGCTTCCAGCCCGGCTGCGGCATAGGCATCTACCCGTGCGCGATCGCGGAAGGGATCGAAGATGGCGGCCACCATGGCCCCCGGCTTCGCTCCCGCCAGCAAGGCCGGATCGGGCGCCTGCACCGCCAGCACGATGTCAGCGCCCGCCACCGTTGCGGCGGCATCGCCCACCTGCGCCCCGGCGGCGCGGTAATCCTCGTCCGTGATGGAGGCGGAAAGACCCGCGCCCTGCTCCACCGCCATTTCGGCCCCCAGCGCGATGAATTTCTTCACCGTTTCCGGGGTCGCAGCAGTGCGGGTTTCGCCGGCAGCACGTTCCTTCAGAACGGCGATGCGGATGCCCCCCACTGTCTCGCTCAGCTGATGATCACGAGAACGATAAGCACCAGAACCGCGATCAGCGGAGTTGCCCATTTCAGCATCGAAATGAAGCTGTCATAGGTCTTTTCGTTCGGTTTGATGTCCTGCGAATTGGCCATGTGCCTGCGTGTCCCTGTCAGTATCTGCGATAAATGCGTGCTTCTTGCTCTATCGCCCCTGCCTCGCGACCTCAAGTGCCTGAAAGGGACCTAAGGGGACATAGCGGGCCAGAATGGGCCGGAACACCGAAAGCCGCTCCTTAATCGCCTCTTTACCCGCGCTTGCTAAGCCCCTTCCTCACGCCGGGGGTCCGGCCTCAATCGCCAGGTGGGGATAAATGGCAGAAGCCGAACAGCGCCTGCTGATGCTGATCGATGACGAGCCGGCGCAAAGCCGCCTCATCACCGCGCTTGCCGCGCGCGAAGGCTGGCGCACACTGGTGGTGGACGAGGCGGAAAAGGCCATTGCCACGCTGGGCACGCGGCAGGGGATGCAGCTGTCCGCCATCATCCTTGACCAATGGGTGCCCGGCGATGCCGCCTGCGACCTGATTGCCGAGTTGAAGGACCGCCGACCCGCCCTGCCCATCCTGATGCTGACCGCCAGCACATCGCCGCTGCTCGCCGTGGAGGCGATGCGCGCTGGCGCCACCGATTACCTCGTCAAACCCGTTGCGCCCGAACGGCTGATGCAGGCGCTGCGCAACGCCACCGCGCATGAAGCGCCCCGTTACGAACTCACCCCGCTGACCGAGAAAATGCCCGCCCGCCTCGATTTCGACGCGATGGTGGGCACCGCGCCCGGTTTCCGCGATGCGCTGGCCAAGGCGGCCAAGGCGGCGCGCGGGCATGGCAACATCCTGATCGAAGGGGAAAGCGGCACCGGCAAGGAAATGCTGGTGCGCGCCATGCACGCCGCCAGCCCGCGCGTGCGCGCCCCCTACCGCGCGATCAATATCGGCGGTGTGCCCACATCCAGCTTGGAATCCGTGCTTTTCGGCCATGAGAAAGGCGCTTTTGCCGGCGCGTTCGACCGGCAGGTGGGCGCGCTGCAACATTGCGACGGCGGCACGCTGGTGCTGGACGAGGTGGACCGCCTGCCGCCCGAATTGCAGGATCGGCTGGCCGAAGCACTTACCAACGGCACGGTGCGCCCCATCGGCGCGCGGCACAGCTTCAAGGTGGATGTGCGCATCCTTTCCGCCAGCAATCTGCCGCTGGCCGACCTTGTGGCCACGGGCCATTTCCGCGCCGATCTGCTCGACCATCTCAGCCGCACGACCATCACCCTGCCGCCGTTGCGCGAGCGTAACGGCGATATCTCCGCCCTCACCCGCCATTTCCTCGCCCGCATTGGCGAACAGCCGGGCCTCAGGCAATTGGGCATTACCGATGGCGCGCTCAAACTGCTCGCCGCGTTCGACTGGCCGGGCAATGTGCGGCAATTGCAGGCCGTGCTGTTCCGCGCAGCGGTGTTCTGCGATGGCGACGCGCTGACGGCGGCAGATTTCCCGCAGCTTCAGCAGATGATCGGAGACCTTGCCGAGGCGAACCAGCCGGTGATGGAAAGCGCCGGCGTGCAGATCTACACCGCCGACGGCAATCTGCGCCCGCTGGAAGATATCGAGGCCGATGTCATCCGCCTCGCCATCGGCCATTACCGCGGCCGCATGACCGAAGTCGCGCGGCGGCTGGGCATTGGCCGCTCCACGCTCTACCGCAAGCTGTCCGATCTGGGGATTGAAAGCGCGGCGTGATCGGCGTATTCGAAGGCCGTTCAAGAGGAGTTCCTGCATTGGTCCAGTAACACCGCCCCGGCGGTTAGATCTCTGCTCGCGGCCATCCGCCGCGCCTGACCAATTGCATTCAAGGAACATCCCATGCCTGCCAGCCAAAGCCCGCGCCTGCGCGGCAAAACCGCCATTGTCACCGGGGCCGCGCGCGGCATCGGCCTTGCCATTGCCACGGCCTTTGCCCGCGAAGGTGCCGACGTCCTGCTGACCGATATCGCCGACGATGAAGGCGAAGCTGCCGCCCGCCGCATCGGCTGCCGTTTCCTGCACCTCGATGTGCGGCAAGAGGAGGATTGGCAGAACCTGCACACCATCGCGCCGCGCGTCGATATTGTGGTCAACAATGCCGGGATAACCGGTTTTGAAACCTCGCCCGGCCCGCACGATCCCGAAAACGCCAGCCTTGCCGATTGGCGCGCGGTTCATGCCACCAATCTGGACGGAACATTTCTTGGTTGCCGCTATGCGATCAAGGCAATGAAGGAGGCGGGGCGCGGGTCGATCATCAACATCTCCTCAAGATCGGGCCTTGTCGGCATACCGGGTGCGGCAGCCTATGCCAGTTCCAAGGCGGCAATCCGCAACCACACCAAATCGGTGGCGCTGTGGTGCGCGCAGAACGGCTGGGCAATCCGCTGCAATTCGATCCACCCCGCCGCGATCCTGACGCCGATGTGGGAACCGCTGCTGGGCACCGGGCCCGAGCGGGAGGCGAACATGGCCGCGTTCGTGGCGGATACGCCGCTCCGCCGCTTCGGCACGGTGGAGGAAGTCGCGGCGCTCGCCGTGCTGCTGGCCTCGGACGAGGCGACCTATATCACCGGGGCGGAATTGAATATCGACGGCGGCTTGCTGGCGGGCACTGCGGCTGCGCCGGGATAGAGTTAACCTGGGATTGGACGCCTAGCTTAACGTTTCGCCTCATCAACTAAGCTTTAGACTTCGAGGGAATTCTTATATCTAAGGCATGGGCTTCAAGCTGGCCCCGCAACCTCGTCGCGAGCTTTCCGAATATGGCGGAAGCCAACATCGTATAGGTGGCCATCGCTGTTACAGGATCGTCCTTAAAATCCTGTCGCAAATCGCTGACTCTCGACGAAATTTCGTTGTCATAATCACGAAGCAAGCCCAAACATTCTGGAAAATAGAGAGCAATATTCGCCCTTAGCCGACCAATAATGAATGGACTTTGCTGCTCAACTCCCTTCTCCCCATTCGCGATTCTTAACGCAGCTATTCCGGACAAGTTTGCCAAATGTTGAAGGCGGTCGATCTCGTCCAAAGTTTCTTCGAGCTTTCGTCGCAATATTGCCTCGTCTTCGCGAGCATTTGCCAAGGATTGGCGCGTCTTTTCGAGCCGATGCGCAATCAGCGGTGCCAACAGCGTTCCCAGAATGCCTAATGCCGCAATCCCAAACGCGGTACAGTCCATTTACACCCCCTACCCCACCAGCCCCGCAAAATCCGTCAGCGCGGCGTCGCGCATTCCGCGCCACACATTCCTTGCCTGCACCGTTTCGAACACGTCATGCACGCGCAGCATATGGTATCCGGCGTCCATGCCGCGCAAAGCCAGCGCCAGCGATCCGCCGAGGCGCTGGTGCGCCGCCGCCTCGTTGCTCAGCGCGCCGATCATGCGTTTGCGGCTGGCGCCCAGCAGCAGCGGCTGGCCCAGCGCGTGGAACAGCGGCAGCGCGTTCATCAGCGCGAGATTGTCCGCCAGCGACTTGCCGAAACCGATGCCGGGATCGAGCACGATTGCCTCGCGCGCAATGCCCGCCGCAATGGCCGCATCGCGCCGTTCGCGCAGCCAGTCGAACACATCGAACACCACGCTGGCATAATCGCCATTGGCGTGCAGATCCTGCGCGGCCGCGTTGCTCGGCCCCGGCGCGTGCATCAGGATCACCGGGCGGCCTGACGATGCGGCAAAGCCCAGGCTGCGCGGATCGTGGCGCAGGGCGGAGACATCGTTCAGGATATGCGCGCCTGCATCCAGCGCCGCCTGCATCACCGCCGGGCGGCGCGTGTCCACGCTCACCGCCGCGCCCATGCGCACGCAAAGTTCGATGGCCGGAACCACGCGCTTGATCTCGTCCCCTTCCCACACGGCGGCGGCGCCGGGGCGGGTGCTTTCGCCGCCAATGTCGATGATGGCCGCGCCCGCTTCGTGCATGGCGGCGGCCTGCGCCTGCATGGCGGCGGGATCGTCCATAAACTGCCCGCCGTCGGAGAAACTGTCGGGCGTTACATTGAGCACGCCCATCACCTGCGGCTGGTCGAGCCGGATCGTGCGTTCACCGCATTGCAGTGGGGCGTGAACCTTGGACAGATCAGCCCATTGCGCCGCACCCTCTGCCGCCAGATCGGGGCCGAGCTGTTCCAGCGTTGCGGGCATGGTGCGTGGGCTCGCGATCAGGCGCTGCGTCACGCGCGCGCCATCGCGCACCACCACCGCGAACTGGCTGGCCCACACCATGCTGCCGCCAAGGCGCAAGGCGTCGCCCTCCACCGCCTGCGGGCCGGAGACGAGAGTGAGCGGCTGGATGTAGAGGCGTTGGGTCATGCTTTCCCTTTATGCCGGTTCAAGGGCCGCGCGAAGGGGACGCCGTCAATCTTCCACGCTGAGCAGATAGGTCTGCCGCGCGGCGTCGATGGGTTTTAGGCCATCTGCCGCCTCGTAATGCCAGAAGCTCCAGCCGTTGCAGCTGGGCGCGCCCTGCAATTCCTTGCCCACGCCGTGGATCGAACCGGTCAGCGCCCCGCAGGCGATGGAACCATCGGCGCGCACTTCGGCGGTCCAGCGGCGCTGCTTGTCGGTCAGCCTGGTGCCGGGGGGCAGCAGCCCTGCCTCCACCACTGCGCCAAAGGCCACGCGCGGCGCGTCGCGTTTGCTCTGCATCGTGGTGATCGCGCTTTCGTCAAGCGGCAATTCCTTGGCGATGCGTGCCGTGGCGACCTTGCGATAGGCGTCCTCGCGCTCGCACCCGATCCAGTCGCGGCCCAGCCGTTTCGCCACCGCGCCCGTGGTGCCGGTGCCGAAGAACGGGTCGAGCACCACATCGCCCGCCTCGCTGGTGGCCAGCAATACGCGGTAGAGCAGCGCCTCGGGCTTTTGCGTGGGGTGCGCCTTGTGCCCGGCATCGTCCTTCAGCCGTTCCCCGCCCGAACAGATCGGCAGCACCCAGTCGCTGCGCATCTGCAGCTCGTCATTCAGCGTCTTCATGGCGCGGTAGTTGAAGTGGTATTTGGCCTTCTCCCCCATGCTGGCCCAGATCAGCGTTTCATGCGCATTGGTAAAGCGCGTGCCGCGAAAATTGGGCATGGGGTTGGTCTTGCGCCAGATGATGTCGTTGAGGATCCAGAAGCCCAGATCCTGCATCAGCGCGCCCACGCGGAAGATGTTGTGATAGGAACCGATCACCCAGATCGCCCCATCGGGTTTGAGCACCCGGCGCGCCTCGGTCAGCCAGCTGCGGGTGAACCGGTCATAGGCGCCAAAGCTGTCGAACTGGTCCCAATGGTCGGTCACCGCATCGACATGGCTGCCATCGGGCCGGTTCAGGTCGCCGCCCAGTTGCAGGTTGTAGGGCGGATCGGCAAAGATCAGATCGACGCAATTGTCGGGCAGGCTGCGCATGGCTTCCACGCAGTCGCCATCGAGGATACGGCCCAGCGGCAGATCCTCCTTGCGCACCTTTGGGGCCCCCGATTTTGACCCAATCTTCACCCTCGCGGCCGGAGCCGCCCGCAATTTTGTTACACTGCCCATAAACACGATGACCCCTGAGTTATCCACAGGGTGAGTCCTCGGAGTCGTGAGGTCAAGCGGCAATTTCGGCGCGGCGATGCGCAGGCCCCCAGGCTTCAAACGGAACGAAAAGAGTCCGGCACAAGATGTTGAGTCCCTGCGCCATTCACAGACTCGATATGCTGCGGTGTGGCGGCAAGGACTCTGGTCCGCTCAGAAGTTCTAAAAATCCAGCGCAGCCTGCGCGACCGGCGCAAAGCTCATCCGGTGCAAAGGCGTCGGGCCATGGCGGCGCAGCGCCTCCAGATGCTCTTTCGAGCCATAGCCCTTGTTCCGCTCCCACCCATAATGCGGGTAGTGCTGCGCGGCCTCCAGCATCAGACGGTCGCGGTATTCCTTGGCCAGAATGCTGGCCGCGCCGATGCAGGCTTCCTTCCCGTCCCCGCCCACGATGGCGCGCGCAGGCCAGCGCCAGCCGGACGCGCGACCGGCAGGGGTCAGGTTCCCGTCGATCAGCGCGGCGATATCGGCAAGGCCGCTGGCTGCGCACAACCGCTCCACCGCGCGCGTCATGGCCAGCATGGTGGCGGCGAAGATATTGATCCGGTCAATCTCCGCCACATCCACCACGCCGATGCCATAGGCGCAGGTGGCGCGGATTTCCGCCTCCAGCGCGGCGCGCCTGCGCGGTGAAAGACGCTTGGAATCGTCCACGCCCTTTGGTCCCGGCTTGCACAGAATGACCGCAGCCGCCACAACGGGGCCAGCCAGCGGCCCCCTTCCCGCCTCGTCCACACCCGCCACCGGCAGGCCGGGCGCATAGTGGGCCGCGAAATCGATCGAAGAACAACCGGAGAGCACCATGCACAAATCCCTGTCCCTCTCTCTATTCCCCGTGGCGCTGTTTGCCGCAAGCTGCGGCGCGCCCGCGATGGGGGATAGCGTGGCTGTCGCGCAGGTTGTGGCGGGTGAAGCGGTGGAACTGGAAGCTGGATCGCCCTTTGCCGCCAGCGCGCATATCGCCCTGACCGAAGGCTGGGCCATCGCAGTGGAGCCATCCACGGGCAATCTGCTGATTACCGAGAAGGGCGGCACCGCCAAATACTACAATCCCGCAACCGGCGCGGTTCTGCCAGTCCATGGCCTGCCCGAAGTGGGCTATGGCGGGCAAGGCGGGCTTGGCGATGTCGCCTTTGCGCCCGATTATGCGGACAGCGGCATGATCTACCTGTCCTGGGCGCAGAGCGCAGGCGGCGAGGCGCGCCGTGCCGTGGCCGCACGCGGTGCGTTCGCCTGCGATGCGAGCGCCTGCACCATCTCCGGCCTGACCGAAATCTGGCGGCAAGACCCGGCGGTGAATGCCTTCGGCCATTTCAGCCACAAATTCGCCTTCGCGCCCGATGGCAGCCACCTGTTCCTGTCCAGCGGCGACCGGATGCAGCCCGTGCTGCCGCAGCAATTGGACAACAATCTGGGCAAGGTGCTGCGCCTCAACCTCGATGGCACACCTGCCGCCGGCAATCCCTTCGCCGCGCACGGCTCGCCCGCCGATCAGATCTGGTCCTATGGCCAGCGCAATCTGCTGGGCCTGCAATTCGATCTGGACGGCAATCTGTGGGATCTGGAACACGGGCCGCGTGGCGGCGATGAACTCAATCTGGTGGAGCCGGGCAATAATTACGGCTGGCCCACGCGCTCCTATGGCATCAATTACAACGGCGACCCGATCCCCGATCACACCGAGGATGACGGCTTTGTAAAGCCCGCAATCTACTGGAACCCGGTGATCGCACCGGGCGATATGCTGTTCTATCGCGGCGATATGTTCCCCGCATGGCGCGGGCAGGCGCTGATCGCGGCGATGGGCAGCGTGACCAGCATCGTGCGCGTATCGGTGGACGCGGCGAACAACTCCGCGACCGAAGAGGCACGCTACAAGTTCCCGTTCCGCCTGCGCGACATTGCCGAGGCGGCTGACGGATCGCTGTGGCTGGTGGAAGACGGCCCGCGCGGGCGGCTGCTGCACGTGACCGCAGCGGAATAACGGGCAGAATAATCCGCCGGTAACAGCGGTAACATTTGCATGGGCGCGCGGCCCGCTTTATCGGCGCGCGCCCATGGACAAGCTTGCGCCTTCGCTGATTCCCCTCGATGCGGTTGACCCTGCGATGGTCGAGCAACTGCTCGACCGCGCCTTCGGGCCGGGGCGCAAGGCACGCACTGCCTACAAGGTGCGCGGCGATGCACCCTACCTGCCCGCGCTCAGCTTCGGCATGGTGGACGAGGATCGGATGCTGGTCGCCACCATTCAGGCCTGGCCGGTGGCGCTGACCGATGCGCAAGGTCGCGCTTTTCCGCTCATCATGGTGGGGCCGGTGGCGGTGCTGCCCGAAAAGCAGGGCGATGGGTTTGGCACCGCCTTGATGCTGGCGCAGGCGCAAGCGCTGGGCGAAATTGGCAAAGAGGTTGAGCCGCTGCCGCAGGTGCTGATCGGCGATGCCCCCTATTACAATCGCTTCGGCTTTTCCGCCGATTACACCGGCGGCTGGACGCTGCCCGGCCCGTGGGAGGCCGAGCGGCTGCTGCTGCGCTGTGCAAATCCCGCAATTCTGCCGCGCGAAGGCACGCTGGGCCCTTGGAAGCTCTGACACTTCCTGCCATCTGAAGGGCCATGTCCTTCGCCAACCGCCAGTCCCACGCCTGATGGACATATTCGACCGTCTGGCCGACCATTTCGAACGTGGCCACGCGCGCGAGAATGTGACCGTGCTGCCCGGCTTTGCCGTGCGCCTGCCCCCGGTGCTGACGCCGGCCGCGGTGCTGATCGGCATCACCGAACGCAGCGAGCCTGGCGTGATCCTGACGCATCGCCGCGCCGATATGCGCAAACACGCTGGGCAAGTCGCCTTTCCCGGCGGCAAGCTCGATCCGGGCGAGGATGCAGTGGCGGCCGCCTTGCGCGAGGCGAACGAGGAACTGGGCATCGACCCTGCCGATGTGCGCGTGATCGGCACCACCGACCGCTTCGTGACCGGCACGGGGTATGAAGTGACCCCGGTTATCGCCACGCTGCCGCCCGACCTGCCCTTGGTGCCCAACCCGGAAGAAGTTTCCGCCTGGTTCGAACCGCCGCTGGCCTTCGTGCTCGACCCGGCGAACCATGCGCGCAAGGAAGCGGTATTCGAAGGCGCGCTGCATCCCTATACCGAAATCCTATGGGAAGGGCATCGGATCTGGGGCGTGACGGCGGCGATCATCGCCAATCTGGCGCAGCGGCTGAACTGGCTGGAGGACAGGGCATGAACCGCCTGCCCGCCGCCGACTGGACGCAGCGCGAAGATCTTGCCGCGCTGGTGGCTGCACTGGGTGCGGAAAACTTGCGCTGGGTGGGCGGCGCAGTGCGCGACACGCTGCTGGGCCATCCGGTCAAGGATATTGACGCAGCCACTACGCTGCGCCCCGAACAGGTGGTGGACCTGTGCGCGGCCGCCGGCATCCGCACCGTGCCCACCGGCATTGCACATGGCACCGTTACCGCGATCCTGCCCGGCGGCAATGTCGAGGTCACGACCCTGCGGCGCGATGTCTCCACCGACGGGCGGCGCGCCACCGTCGCCTTTGCCGATGACTGGCGTGAAGATGCCGCGCGGCGCGATTTTACCATCAACGCGCTCTATGCCGATCCGGCCACGCTGGAAATTTTCGACTTTTTCGGCGGGCAGGCCGATCTGGCCGCGCGGCGCGTGCGCTTTATTGGCGATGCGCGCCAACGCATTGCCGAAGATCATTTGCGTATCCTGCGCTATTTCCGCTTTCAGGCGCGGTTTGGCGGGATGCTGGATGGCGAGGCGGAGGCTGCCTGCGCTGATCTGGCCAACACGCTGAAGGGGCTGAGCCGCGAGCGCGTGGCGATGGAATTGCTCAGCCTGCTCGCCCTGCCCGATCCTGCCTCCACAGTGGAGCGGATGCAGCGGCTGGGCGTGCTGCCAGTCGTGCTGCCCGAAGCCGATGCTTCCGCGCTGGCCGCGCTCGTGGCCCACGAACAGCGGCTTGGCGCGGCACCCCACGCCCTGCGCCGCATGGCCGCGCTGCTGCCGCGCGACGCAGCGCTGGCGGAAAAGGTCGCAGCACGCCTGAAGCTTTCCGCTGCGCAGAAGAAGCATCTGGCGCTGTGCGCGGGCCGCGAGGAGAGTGATGCGGCCAATCCGCGCGCACTGGCCTATCGCATTGGCCCGGATGCCGCGCGTGACCGGGTGCTGCTGGCCGGCGGCGATCCGGCCGTGCTGGACGGCTGGACCATTCCCGAACTGCCGCTGAAGGGTGGAGAGATCGTCGCGCGCGGTGTGGGTGCCGGGCCGGAAGTTGCCCGCCTGTTGCGCGCGGTGGAGGCCCGCTGGATGGCGGAAGGCTTTCCGGGTCGCGCGCGGGTGGAGGAGATACTCGCCGAGGAATTGGCGCGCTAACCCGTTCGGCAATCCGCCGAACCATAGCGCAAACGCGCGCCCACAGCGGGGGCAGCATTCTGCCCGTCTAGCGAGGATGAAGGGACGGATGGCCCTTATCAAACCAAGAACGCAATTTTCTTGCTTGTTAACGAAACATCCCTATATGCCGCATCAGACCAGCGCGAAACCTTCGCGTGATCCGTTTGCAAGCGTGAGCCTTTCCCAAGTCCAATCGGGAACAGGACCGGCACCGGACAAGTGGTCAATCCGCTGAAAGCTACCCGTGTCACGCTTGGGTCGCCTTTGAAGGCCCCAATCCGCACCCGGAATCCATCCGGCGCGTGCGGACATATGTGAACGAAAGAAAGAGATTCATGTCCTATTTTACCGAACTCGGCCTGGCCAAGCCTATCCTGCGCGCGCTCGAAGCCAAGGGGTATAACGACCCCACGCCGATCCAGCGCCAGGCCATTCCCGCGCTTCTGGAAGGGCGCGACCTTCTGGGCATTGCGCAGACCGGCACCGGCAAGACCGCTGCCTTCTCGCTGCCCAGCCTGCACCGCCTTGCCGCCAATCCGAAGGCCCGCACCCCGCGCGGCTGCCGGATGCTGGTGCTCTCCCCCACCCGCGAACTCGCCGCGCAGATTGCCGACAACATGGTCGGTTATGCCAAATATCTGAATCTTGGCGTGCAGACCGTGTTTGGCGGTGTGCCCGTGGGCAAGCAGATCAGCGCGCTGGGGCGCGGCACCGATATTCTGGTGGCAACACCGGGCCGGCTGCTCGATCTTATCGAACAGCGTGCGCTGGTGCTCGACCACGTCGAAATCTTCGTGCTGGATGAAGCCGACCAGATGATGGATCTGGGCTTTATCAAGCCGCTGACGCGCATTGCCGGCCTGCTGCCGAAACAGCGGCAGAGCCTGTTTTTCAGCGCCACCATGCCGAATGAAATTGCGCAATTGGGCAAGCGGTTCATCACCGATCCGGTGAAGGTGGAAGTCGCGCCGCAATCGACCACCGCCGAAAAGGTGGCGCAATATGTCACCCATGTCGACCAGAAGGAAAAGCAGGCGCTGCTCACCATCTCGCTGAAAAAGGGTCTGGAATCGGGCGATATCGAAAGCTGCCTCGTGTTCACGCGCACCAAGCATGGCGCAGACCGCGTGGTGAAGCATCTGATCGCCGCCGGGATCGAGGCTGCCGCCATTCACGGCAACAAGAGCCAGGCGCAGCGCACCCGCGCGCTCGACGGTTTCCGCGAAGGCCGCGTGCCGGTGCTGGTCGCCACCGATATCGCCGCGCGCGGTATCGATGTGCCCGGCGTGTCGGCGGTGTTCAATTTCGAACTGCCCAATGTGCCTGAACAATATGTCCACCGCATCGGCCGCACCGCGCGCGCCGGCAAGGGCGGCATGGCGATCAGTTACTGTGCAGGCGATGAAAAGACCTATCTGCGCGACATCGTGCGGCTGACCGGCGTGCAGCCGATCGCCGCCCCGCTGCCCGCCAATTTCCTCGAACAGGCCGCGCGCCTGCCCAAGCCTTCGGCCAAGCAATTGGGCGCGGAACATTCGGACGATAACCGCAATGGCGGCTCCAACCGCCGCAGCCGTCAGGCCGAAAGCCGCAACCGCGGCCCGCGCCGCCATCCCGATGTGGCCGTGCGGCCCAAGGGTGCGCGCCCTGCTGCAGCCAGCGCGGAAGGCACGGCGCGTTCGGGCGAAGCCCGGCCTGCCGGTGGGCAGAATACCGGCCAGAACCGCAACCGCAACCGCAGGCGCGGTGGCGGCGGCGGAAGGCCGCAAGCCGCGCTGGCCTGATCTCAAGGCCAGACCGCCGGCACACGCTGGAACTGGCGCACGGCATTGACGGGCCGTGGCTCGGCTCATGGAAGCTGAGCCACGGCCCGTCCCGTTTGGGGTTGTGATCACCTCCCCGATCCTCAAGCTGGAGGGGCGAGGCGCAACTGCCTTCGTCGTCTCCGGTCAGGCCCTGTGCCGTTTCCCCTGCCTTTTGCGGGGTAGGCGGATGCGTGCCTGATGCGGGCGAGACTGGTAAAGAGGATAATGCTTTGAAGACCTATCAGACGATTTTCGCCGCAGCTGCCATGCTGGCTGCGCCGGTGGCCGTGATGGCCCAGGATGTGGGCGCAACGGTAACTGGCAACGATGCCAACCCGATCGGCACGGTCGTTTCGAATGACGGCGCGACTGTGGTTGTCGATACCGGGGCGCACCGTGTGCCGCTGCCGCTTGATGTGTTCGCCAATGGCGAAGGCGGCCCCACGCTGAACACCACCAGGGCCGAACTCGATTCCATCTACGAACGCCAACTGGCCGAAGCTGCCGCCGCCCGCGATGCCGCGCTGGTGGAAGGCGCCAGCGTGGTCACGGCCGATCAGCAGGTGCTGGGCAAGATCGACATGATCGACGGTGACAATATCGTGATCCGCGAAGGCGATTTCGTCGTCACCCTGCCGCGCGAGATGCTGGCAGTTAATGGCGAAGGCGCGCTGATTGCGCTGGCCAGCATGGATGCGATCCAGCAGGCCCTCCAGGCCGCGCAAGGCGGCTGATCCATCGGACAGTTCGATCAGAAAGGCCGGCAGGGATCCACCTTTCCGGCCTTTTTGCTTGGGTCAGAACCGGTTGTCTTTCGGGAACCCCGTCGGCGGCATCCGCCCGGCCGCGCCGCGCGCCACTTTCCACATATGGATTTCGGTCTCGGTGCGGGTGCGCCCGCTGTCGCCGCCCATCGTCCAGCTGAGGCCATCGGCCAGCGTGAAAGTGGTCGCATCGGCCAGGCCACCATCCCGATACCGTTGCAGCGTCACGCCCTGCCCGCGCGCCATTTCGGGCACTTCGTCCAGCGCAAACACCACCAGCTTGCGGTTATCGCCCACCACCGCCACATGGTCATGCGCGGGGGCAATGGGGCGCACCACGGTCAGCCGCGCACCATCCTTCAGATTGACCACCTGCCGGCCCTTTCGCGTTTCGGCCAGCAATTCCTCGGTCCTTGCGGCAAAGCCCTTGCCGATGCTGGAGGCAAGCAGCAATTGCCGCCCCGCTTCATGCACCACCACCGCCACCACGCTGGCGCCCGCATCGATATCCAGCGTGTTGCGCACCGGTTCGCCAAAGCCGCGCGCCGATGGCAGCTTGTCTGCACCGATGGTGAAGAAACGGCCATCATCGCAGGCGAGCAGCAGCTTGTCGGTCGTCTGGCAATGGACGGCAAAACCCGCTTCGTCGCCTTCCTTGTATTTGAAATCGCCGCAACCATCGCTGCCCAGATCGACATGGCCCTTGGCCGCGCGGATCCAGCCCTTTTTCGACAGGATCACCGTTACCGGTTCCTTTTCGATCATCGCGTCCATGCTGAATTCGACCACGGGCGCGGCTTCCGCAATATCGGTGCGGCGGCGGCCCAGCGCGGTGTCAGGCGCATATTCGGCGCGCAGGGCGGCCAGATCGCGCTTCAGCCGCGTGCGCTGCCGCGCGGGGCTGGCGAGCAGCTTTTCCAGCTCGTCCTTCTCGGCCAGCAGATCATCCTTCTCGCGGCGAAGTTCCATCTCCTCCAGCTTGCGCAAGGAACGCAGCCGCATATTGAGTATCGCTTCGGCCTGCCGGTCGGTCAGGGCGAATTCGGCCATCATCACGGGTTTCGGTTCATCCTCGGTGCGGATGATCTGGATCACCCGGTCAAGGTTGAGGAAGGCGATGATATAGCCTTCAACCAGTTCCAGCCGCGCGGCGATCTTGTCCAGCCGGTGCTGGCTGCGGCGTTGCAGGATGTCGATCTGGCTGACCAGCCAGTGCTCCAGCAATTCTTTCAGCCCCATCACCAGCGGCGTGCGCGTGGCATCGAGGACATTGAGGTTGAGGCTGAACCGCGTTTCCAGATCGGTCAGCTTGTAGAGCGATTCCTTGAGCAGTTCGGGATCGACATTGCGGCTGCGCGGCACCAGCACGATGCGGATCGCCTCGTCGCTCTCGTCGCGCACATCTTCCAGAATGGGCAGCTTCTTGTCGGCAATCGCCTGCGCGATCTGTTCGATCAGCTTGCCCTTGGCCACCTGATAGGGGATTTCGGAAATGACGAGCTGCCAGCCGCCGCCCTTGTGCCGCTCGATCCCGGCAAGGCGGTCGGCCTCGTCGCTGGCCTCGGCGGCGTAGAATCGCCCGCGCACACGGAAGCTGCCGCGCCCGGTTTCATAGGCATGGGATATGCTGGCGGGTGAATCCACGATCAGGCCGCCGGTGGCAAAATCCGGCCCCTTGAACACGCCCATCAGTTCGGCATGGGTCACATCGCGGTTGAACAGCACCAGTTCGGCCGCATCGATGATTTCCGCGACATTGTGGCTGGGGATGCTGGTCGCCATGCCCACCGCAATGCCGCTCGCCCCGTTGGCGAGGAGATTGGGGAACAGGCCGGGAAAAATCTCCGGCTCCTCATCCTCTCCGTTATAGGTCGGGATGAAATCAACCGTGCCTTCATCGAGCCCTTCCATCAGGCTCATGGCGGTGCGGGTTAAGCGGCATTCGGTATAGCGGTAGGCGGCGGCGTTATCGCCATCGACATTGCCGAAATTGCCCTGCCCTTCCACCAGCGGATAACGCAGCGTGAACGGCTGCGCGAGGCGCACCATGGCATCGTAAACCGCCACATCGCCGTGCGGGTGGAACTTGCCGATGACATCGCCCACCACGCGCGCCGATTTCTTGAACGCGCTGGAGGGATCAAGCTTGAGGCCCCGCATCGCCCACAGCAGGCGGCGGTGAACGGGCTTCAGCCCGTCGCGCAGATCGGGCAGGCTCCGCGCGGTGATGGTGGAGAGGGCATAGACGAGGTAGCGTTCGGACAGCGCGGCATCGAACGGGGCATCGACAATCGCGTCAAACGGGTCAGCGGCGTCATCATCAAGCGTGGGCATGGCGCTGGCCTAGCAGGGGCAAAGCGGGCCTGCCAGCAAGGATGCGCGCGGTATCAACAGCGTTGGCGAATTGCCCGATCAACGCCCCTGCATATCGTGCGCATCGCGCGGGATGCGCACTTCCAGCCCGTCCAGTTCGGGGGTGAGGATTATCTGGCACGACAGGCGGCTGGTGGCGGACAGATCGGCGGCGAGATCGAGCATATCCTCCTCGTCCTCGCTGGCCGACGGCAGCTTGCCGAACCAGTCTCGCGCGATGATCACATGGCAGGTGGAACAGGCCATCTGCCCCTCGCACGTGCCTTCCAGCGGCATGGCGGCAGCCTGCGCGACTTCGAGCAGACGCTCCCCCGGCTGGGCATCTGCTTCGACCCGGTCCCCGTCGCGCGTGATGAAGTTGATCTTGATGGCGGCTATCCCTGCTGCGATGCCGCGTAATTAATCGCTGCCGCCGCCGCTTCAAGCGATTCCATCGTGGTATAGCGGCCAAAGCCCAGCCGGATGGAGGATTTGGCCTCGGCGTCGCTCAGACCAAGGGCGCGCAGCACATGGCTGGGCCGGCCCGATCCGCTGGCGCAGGCGGACCCGGCCGAAAAGGCGATGTCGCGGCAATCGCTCATCAGCCGCGCCACATCCAGCCCCACGCGCCTGATATTGAGGTTGCCATGCCAGCGTGCATCCTCCGGCCCGTTCAAATCCCAGCCTGCGAACAGCGCGCGCGCCCGGTGCCACAGCTTGGCCATATGCGCCGCGTCCTCCTCCTGCCGCGCCAGCGCCAGTTTCGCCGCCGCGCCAAAGCCTGCGCACAAGGCGGGGCTGAGCGTGCCCGAACGCAAGCCCCCTTCCTGCCCGCCGCCGGTAATCTGCGCATCCAATTCCACCCCATCGGCCAGCCACAGCGCACCGATGCCCTTGGGGCCATGCAGCTTGTGCGCGGACACCGCGATCATGTCTGCCGGGGCCACTTGCAGCTTGCCCGCCGCCTGCACCGCGTCCGACAGGAACAGCGCCCCCGCCGCTTTTGCCCGCGCGGCCCAATGCGCGCTGTCCTGCACCGTGCCGATTTCGTTATTGACCTGCATCACGCAGACCATCGCGGTGCCGTCCGGCAAAGGCGTTTCGGTCTGGACAAACCCCTCGGCATCAACCGGCAGGATATGCGCCCGGCCCAGCGCCTGCGCGGTGTCGAGAACCGCGGCGTGTTCGATGGCAGAGACGGCTATCGCACCCTGCCGCCGCGTTCCCCGCATCGCCAGATTGATCGCCTCGGTCGCGCTGCCGGTGAAGATCACGCGCCCGCCCGGCGGAAACAGCGCCGCCACCCGCTCGCGCGCCAGTTCGACCGCTGCCGCCGCGCTGCGGCCCAGCCGGTGGGTGCTGTGCGGATTGCCGAAGCCATCGGTTTCCGGCCCACCCAGCCAGCGCAGCATCTCCTCGCGCGCTTCGGGCGCCAGCGGCGTGGTGGCCTGGCAATCGAGATAGATCATGCAAGGCTCGCCCATGCGCCCAAGAACGCCGCCAGATCGTCGGGCGTGGTATTCCACCCCAGGCTGACGCGGATCGTGCGCTGCGCTGCGCCAGCGGGCAGGCCCATGGCAGAAAGCACGCGGCTGGGCTTGAGCGAACCCGAAGAGCACGCGCTGCCCGCCGACACGGCAAAGCCCATCGCATCCAGACGGATCACCAGCACCTGCGCCGACAATTGCGGATGAGTGAGCGCCAGAATGTGATCGGCGCGGTCAGCAATGGGCAACAGGCTCGGCTCCAGCGCCGCGGCAAAGGCAAGCCGCTCTGCCGGTGTGGTGCACCATTCGCCCGCCTCCAGCGCGGCGGCAAGGCCCATCGCCGCGGGCAGGTTCTCCGTGCCGCGCCGATACCCCCGCTCATGCCCGCCTGAAGGTTCCAGCAAGCCGTAGTCGCGCACCAGCAGCGCGCCGATCCCCACCGGCCCGCCCAGCTTGTGCGCGGATACGACCACCATATCCGCACCCGCCGGCAAAGGCGCCTTGCCTGCGCTTTGCGACGCATCGGCCAACCACAATCCGCCCGCGTCGTGGATCAGCGCCGCCAATGCCGCTTCATCCTGCCGCGCGCCGGTTTCGGAATTGACCGTCTGGATGGCAACCAGCGGCCGCTCGCGCTGCACCGCTTCGGCCAGCACCAGCGGATCAATGCGCCCATCGGGCAGGACGGCAAGCTGTTCGGCATCGGGCGCCGCGGCCAGCACCGCATCATGCTCTGCCGCGCCCACCAGCCGCGCGCCTGCCTTTGCCCGCCCCAGTGCGATCGCCAGTGCCTCGCTCGCTCCGCTGGTGAAGATGACCTCGCCCTGCCAGCCCAGCGCCGCCTTCACCCGCGCGCGGGCATCTTCCAGCGCAGCCTTCGCCCGCCGCCCTTCGGCGTGGGGGGACGAGGGATTGGCCCAGATGGCAAAGCCTTCCTCCATCGCCGCGTGCGCTGCGGGGCGCAGGGGCGATGTTGCGGCATGATCGAGATAGATGCGGGCAGAAATGGCGGAACTCATCGAATAATTGCGAAACCGGGCATAGTTCCTATATAGCCGCGCACTTGCCCCGCGCCACCCGCGCGGTTCACATCACATATTCAGGTCTGTCCAAACCATGCCCCACGTGATCTTCCCCGGCCCCGAAGGCCGCCTTGAAGGACGCTTTTCCCCCGGCCCGCGCCCGCGCGCGCCCGTTGCCATGATCCTGCATCCGCATTCGCAGGGTGGCGGCACGATGAACGACCGCATCGTGCAGATGATGTACAAGACCTTTGTCGATCGCGGCTTTGCCACGCTGCGCTTCAATTTCCGCGGCGTGGGCAAGAGCCAGGGCAGTTTCGACAACGGCATCGGCGAATTGTCCGATGCAGCATCGGCGCTCGACTGGGTGCAGCAGATCCATCCCGAAGCTTCGGTCACCTGGATCGCCGGCGTATCCTTCGGTGCGCTTATCGGGATGCAATTGCTGATGCGGCGCCCCGAAATCCGCGGCTTCATCTCGGTCGCACCGCCTGCCAATATGTATGATTTCAGCTTCCTTGCCCCGTGTCCGGCCAGCGGCATCTTCATTCAGGGGATGGCGGATACCGTGGTGCAGCCCGCCAGTGTGCAGAAGCTGGTCGACAAGCTGCGCACGCAAAAGCACATCACCATCCACCATGACGAAATCCCGCGCGCCAACCACTTCTTCGAGAACGAGCTGGACGAGCTGAAAGCCTCGGTCGACCGCTACCTCGATTTCCGCCTCGATCCCGCCTGCCCGATCAGCTGATCGGGCACGGGCGCATCATGCCGCCTGCCTTTGCTCCCACCCACCGCCACCTGCGGCGCGCGATGCGTTTGCGGGAGGCGACGCATTTCCCGCTTGTAACAATTTGTCGCAAAATGTAATGTTACATTATTACCTGCTTGCGGCGCCAAGACCGCGAGAGGTCGGGAAAGGAGAATGGCATATGGCTTATCTCGATCATCCGCACACACATCGCCGTCTGGCAGGCGTTGCCGGGGTTGCCGCCGTCCACGCCGTGCTGGCGGTGGGGCTGGCCGCCGGGCTGACGATCACATACACGCTCGCCCCGCCCGAACCGCCGATCAAGGGCGAAACGGTGGTGGTCAAACTGCCCCCGCCGCCCGAGCCGGTACCCGATCCGGTGCAGAACACCCCAACCCCAGCCCCGCCCATCGCGCCGCCGGCACCGATACCGATTCAGCAGGCCGCGCCAATCGACACGGTGATCGACTTCCCGCCCGAACGCGACGTGGCTCGCACGGTGCAGCCGCCCGCCGATACGTTGCCGACGCGGCCTGCCGATCCGCCTGCTCCTGCTTTCACCCCGCGCCCGCCCGTCCCGGCGAATAGCCAGGCAAGCTGGATCACCAATGCCGATTACCCTTCGCTCGCGCTGCGGCGCGAGCTGGAAGGCGATGTTGCTTACGAACTGGTGATCGATCCGCGCGGGAGAGTGAGCGAATGCCGCATCACCGCCAGCAGCGGCCATCGTCTGCTCGACACCGAAACCTGCCGCCTGATCGAACGGCGGGCACGTTTCACGCCGGCCAGCGACGAAAAGGGACAAAGCACGGGCGGCACATGGCGCGGCAGCGTGCGCTGGACGATCCCTGAACGCTGAAGTGTCTCAGGGCGTGGCGCTGCCCTGCGCGGCAGCGTCAGCGCTCACGCCTTCAGCCGGTGCGCTGCCATCCGGAATGCTCCAGATCACCACATTGCCCAGCATCACCACTGCCAGAATCACCATCAGCATGGATTGGCGGTTCGGCCCCAGGCGCCGGTATAGATACCAGGCGCCTGCCAACATGGCGACGGCCCCCAGCATGACGATGGAATAGACAAGATCGCTCATCATACCTCCCCTAGCCCGACTTGGCGTCCCGAACCAGATGGCGGAATTAGGGCAGGCCCAACATGGTCAATTTCAGGTTAAGCGCAGTCCGCAACCCGGCCTTCATCACCTTCGGGCACTCCGCTTTCACCACATGATGAAGGGATGATGAAATGGAAACGCTGTTCCTGCTGACCGCCGCCATCGGCCTTGCTGCCCTGTTCATCGTGCCACATTCCAAGGATCGCACCAAGCGCCTGCTTCAGCGCGGCGGCGCGGCAGCGGCGTTCAGCATCGGCATTTTTGGATCGGTCTTTTCGATGATGGTCTCGTAAATTCACCCGGCGCTTTCGGTCTCCGGATGAATCCCCTGCGCCGCTCGGCGCAGGAAAACGACCCGGCAGGATTGCCCCCCTGCCGGGTCGTCCCGTTTCTGTGTGAACCAAACCGCGCCTATTTCTTGCCGAACAGCCCTTTGGCCATGCCCGCAATGTCGTTCAGCGGATTGCCGTCGCCGTCCTTGTCCAGCATATCGAGCAAGCCCTTGGCCTGCGGATTATCGTTCAGCATCGTGGCAAAGCTGGTCAGCGAGCCTTCGCCGCCAATGTGCTGCACAATGCTGCTCAGCACGCCGGTATCCAGCCCGGTCTGGGCCGATGCGAGTTCCACGGTATCGCCCTGCATCTGGTGCGAACGGCCCAGCGCGGCAATCGCCTTTTCCGCCATGGCAGGAGAAATGCCGACCTTCTCCGCCAGGTTCACCACATCATCCGGCGCGCCGGCCAGGCCCTTCAGCAAACTGTCGAAAACGCTCATTTCTGCACACTCCTTTTCCGTGATGAAGGCGTCAGTCGCACAGTCTGCTCTCCCGGTCTTTGATGCAAGTCAGACTTGGGTGAGCGGACGCAAATCCGGCGGCACAAAGGCACGGCGCGCCGCCACGCTGAACAGCAGTTCGCGCGAATAGAAGCGCAAGGGGTAGTCGCGCTGGCCGCGCGTGCCTGACAGCAGGCGATTGACACGCGCGACCAGCGATCCGCCCCCTTCCTCGGCCAGATGCGCGCGCACGGCATGAATGTAGAAATGCGTGATCGTGGCGTGATAGCCATGGGCGTCATCGTTCACCCCGCCCACCGCCACATTGTAGCGGGCAATCGCGCCGGGCAGGTCGCGGTCTGCATCGAAGGCGGGATATTCGTCCAGCAGGCACAGGCACGCGGCCAGATGAGCCTCGTGCGTCCATTCGGCGCGCGGCAAGCTGGTGTTAAGCAGGCCCGCTGCTACCCGGCGCACCGCCGCGTCATCGGCAAACAGGCGAACGGGGTATTCGCAAGTGGAGGTCATCGGATCGTTCCGGGCTTCGTCAGGGGAAGGCCCGGAACGATCCGAGCCCAATCAGGCAACCGCCGCCGGGGCTGCCTGGCGCACGCCTTCATCGACATGGTCGGCAAATTGCCGGAAATTGTCGACGAAAAGTTGCACCAGCTTTTGCGCGGTTACGTCATATTCGGCCGGATCAGCCCAGGTCGAACGCGGATCGAGAATGGCGCTGTCCACACCCGGAACCGCCACGGGAACTTCGAAGCCGAAATTCTCGTCCTTGCGGAACTCGACATCGTCCATCTTGCCATCGAGCACGGCGTTGAGCAGCGCGCGGGTCGCCTTGATCGGCATCCGGCGGCCAGTGCCATACTTGCCGCCAGTCCAGCCGGTATTGACCAGCCAGCATTCAACCTTGCCATTCGGGCCGCCCTTGGCGATGCGCTCCTTGAGCAGGTTGCCGTAGACGCTCGGGTGGCGCGGCATGAAGGCGGCGCCAAAGCAGGTGCTGAACGTCGCTTCCGGCTCGGTCACGCCGATTTCGGTGCCAGCCACCTTGGCGGTGTAGCCGCTGAGGAAGTAATACATCGCCTGATCGGGCGTCAGCCGCGCGATCGGGGGCAGCACACCGAAGGCATCCGCCGTCAGCATGATCACGTTCGACGGTGCCGGGCCGAGGTTCTTTTCCGAAGTGTTCGGAATGAACTCGATCGGATAGGCGCCGCGGGTGTTTTCCGTCTTGCTGCTGTCGGTGAAGTCCAATTCGCGGGTCGCCGGGTCCATCGTCACGTTTTCGAGGATCGTGCCGAACATCTTCGTGGTGGCGTAGATCTCGGGCTCGCCTTCAGCCGAAAGGTTGATCATCTTGGCATAGCAGCCGCCTTCGAAGTTGAAGACCGCCGTGTCCGACCAGCCGTGCTCGTCATCGCCGATCAGCGTGCGGCTGGCATCGGCGGACAGCGTGGTCTTGCCGGTACCCGACAGGCCGAAGAAAATCGCGCTCTTGCCGTCCGCGCCGATATTGGCCGAACAGTGCATCGGCATCACACCCTGCGCGGGAAGGAGATAGTTCAGCAGGCCGAACACGCCCTTCTTCATTTCGCCCGAATATTCGGTGTTGCCGATCAGGATCAGCTTTTCGGTGAAGCTCACCGCGATCACCGTATCGCTGCGGCAGCCGTGGCGTGTCGGATCGGCCTTGAAACTGGGCAGGTTTATAATGGTATATTCGGGCACGAAGTTCGCCAGTTCTTCCGCCGTCGGGCGGACCAGCAGCGTGCGGATGAACAGGTTGTGCCACGCCATCTGCGTGATGACGCGGACATTGAGGCGGTATTCGGGCTGCGAGCCGCCGAACAGGTCGGCGACGTAAAGCTCGCTCTGCCCTTGCAGTTCCTTGAGGAAGTCCGCCTTCAGCGCCGCGAAATGCGCCTCGCTCATCGGCTGGTTGATCGTGCCCCAATTGATCGTGTTCTCGGTCTCGGCGTCGCGGACGATATACTTGTCCTTCACGCTGCGGCCGGTGAAGCGGCCCGTATCGACCAGCAGCGCGCCGTGCTTTGTCAGCTGGCCCTCGCCCTTCTTCAGCGCGTGCTCCACCAGCGCGGCGGTGCCCAGATTGGCATAAATGGTGGCTGTGCTGGACACACCCAGATCGGCAAGCGAAACAGCAGTGGTATTGGGCACGAAAGGGTCTCCCCGTGAAAAAAGTTCCAAGCTTCCGGACCGCGCTCTCCCACGGTTAGGGTAGGCCCTTAGTTGCGCAGCCACCCCGCGTCAATTTGCCGAAAGGCCGCCGGTGATGGATTTTCCATCTCAGCGCAATCGATCCAGTGCAATACGGCAATCCGTGCCCTAAAACCGCCGGGCGTCCGCCTTGTGGCGCCGCCTGCGAGCGGATAGGGTCGCGTGCGCAGGTGCTGCAGCAATCGTGCAGCAATTCGGATCGGATAGGCAGGCCAAATGAACACCTCGCATGAGACAGCAGCCGATCAGACGCGATCGGCGGATACCCCGCGATCCATCGCGCTGGTGGATGATGATCGAAACATCCTCGCCACCCTGTCGATCGCGCTCCAGGCCGAAGGCTATCTGACCCGCCTGTATAGCGATGGCGAGGCGGCGCTGGCCGCACTTCGATCGAACCCGCCGGATCTCGCCGTGTTCGATATCAAGATGCCGCGCATGGACGGCATGGAATTGCTGCGCCGCCTGCGCGAGACGAGCGATCTGCCGGTGATCTTCCTGACCAGCAAGGACGAGGAGCAGGACGAAGAAGCCGGGCTTGCGATGGGCGCGGACGATTACATCGCCAAGCCGTTCAGCCAGCGCCTGCTGCTGGCCCGCATCCGCGCCATCCTGCGCCGCGCGGGCCCTTCGCAGGCGAGCCAGCCCGATCTGGCCAGCGCCCCGCCGGGCGATGCGGCAATCATGGAACGCGGCCGCCTGCGGATGGACCCGGCGCGCCATCAGGTCACCTGGGACGGCAAGCCCGTGGGCCTGACCGTGACCGAATTCCTCATCCTGGAAGCGCTCGCCACCCGGCCCGGCGTAATCAAGAGCCGCAACCAGTTGATGGACGCCGCCTACCCCGACGATGTGTTCGTGGACGACCGCACGGTGGACAGCCATATCAAGCGCCTGCGCCGCAAGTTCCGCGCGGTGGATGGAACCTTTGGGGCGATCGAGACGCTGTATGGCGCAGGCTACTCCTTCTCCGATGGCTAAGCCGCCCGAGTTCGTCCGATGACGCGCGAGGAATTGAAGGCCGGGCGGCTGGAACGGCTGGCCTTCCCGCTGGGCCAGTCGCTGACAACGCGCATCCTGGCGGTGAACCTGATCCCGCTGCTGGTGCTGGCGGGCGGGCTGTTCTTCCTCGATTCCTACCGCCGGCAATTGCTGGACGAACGCTACAAGCTGGCCCGGATCGAAGCACAGATCACGGCCGAGGCGCTGGCCGGCGCCACCCGTGCGCGGCAGGAAGCGCTGCTGATCCAGATCGGCAAGGAACAGCGTATGCGCCTGCGGATGTTCGACGCCGACGGGCGGCTGTGGGCCGACAGCTTCGTGCTGGCGGAACCCAGCTTCCGTTTCGATGATCCGGTGGCCGAACCATTTCTGGAGGATTTCGCGCGCTGGACAGACCGCGCCGTGAACTTCGCCGTGGGTGCGCCCGCCCCGCCCCGCTATGTCGAACCGGCAAGTCAGGATGCCGATGCCTGGCCCGAACTTGTCCGCGCGCGCGAGCAGGTGCGCACGCAGATTGAGCTCAGGCTGGCGCCCGACGACACACCGGTCATCAACGCAGCGGCCCCGGTCGGCATCAACGGCGCCACGCTGCTGACCACGCGCAACGCCGCCGACATCACGCAATCGGTGCGCAATGCCCGCACGCAATTGCTCACCATCATCGCCTGGGCGCTGCTTGTCTCGATCATATTGTCGCTCTACCTTGCCAGCACGATCATACAGCCTTTGCGCCGGCTGGTGCGGGCCACCGTGCTGGTGCGATCGGGCCGCGAACGCGAGGTGGAAGTGCCACGTATGTCCGAACGCGGCGACGAGATCGGCGTGCTGGCGCGGGCGGTGTCCGACATGACCGCCACGCTGCGCCACCGGATCGATGCGGTGGAAAGCTTTGCCGCCGATGTGGCGCACGAGATCAAGAACCCGCTTGCATCCCTGCGCAGCGCCACCGAAAGCCTGCCCAAGGTCAAGGACGAGGCGCTGCGCACCCAACTGATCGATATTGCAGCCCATGATGTGCAGCGCATCGACCGGCTTGTGACCGACATTTCCGAAGCCAGCCGCGTCGATGCTGAAATCAGCCGCACCCGCTTTGAACCTGTCGATATGGCCACGCTGTTCGCCAATCTGATCACCGCGCGCGAGGACCGCTGCGCCAAGGCCGGGTGCACCATCCGCCTCGAAGCGGACAAGGGCAGCCACAAGGTGATGGGTGTGCCGCTGCGGCTGGAGAGGATTGCCGAAAACCTGCTCGACAATGCGGTGTCCTTCTCTCCGCCGGGCGGCGAAGTTGTGGTGCAAGTGACCCGCCGGGGCGACCGGATCCTTGCCAGCGTGACCGATCAGGGACCGGGGATCGCGCCGGACAAGCGCGAGACGGTGTTCCGCCGTTTTCACTCCGACCGGCCGGAAGGCGAAAGCTTCGGCAACCATTCCGGTCTTGGCCTTGCCATTGCCCGCACCATTGCAGAGGCGCATGGCGGTACGCTGTTCGTCGATGATCCGCTGCCGGGCCAAACCGGCGCGCGGCTGGTGCTGGACTTGCCTGCGGCATGAGCGCGAGCGAAGTGCGGCAGGCAGGCTGCGTGCTGATAGACGGCGTTGCCGTGCTGATCGAAGGTGCATCCGGCACCGGCAAATCCGCGCTGGCACTGGCGCTGATCGACCGGGGAGCGGTTCTTGTCGGGGATGACGGGGTGACGCTGCACAGGCGCGAGGGCCGCATCTGGGCCAGCCCCCCGCCGCATACCGCCGGCCTTATTGAAATCCGCAATGTCGGGATTGCCCGCCTGCCAGCAGGCGAAGGGCCGGTGGGCCTTGTCCTGCGGCTGGACGCGGCCGCGCCGCGCTATGCCGAGGAGCCTGAGGCGGATACGCTTTTGGGCGTATCCGTGCCTTGCCTCACCCTCTTTCCCGATGCCGCCGTGCTGCCGCTGCGCGCCGAATGGGCGGTGCGGCTTTACGCCCAGCAGGCATAGATCGCGCACAGGCCGCGAGGCCGCCCCCACCATAGCCACTTCCCTTTTTCGCACAGCAAGGGCAGAGGCATGGGCCATGGCCAGCAATCCGGCACAGACTCGGCCCGACACAGGTGGCAATTCCGGCTCCAGTTCCGGCAGCGCCAGCGCGCGGCAGCGCATCCTGCTGGTCACCGGGATGCTGGGCGCGGGCAAGACCACGGCGCTGCGCGAGCTGGAGGATCTGGGCTGGGAAGCGATCGACAATTTGCCGATCCAGCTGATCGAGAAGCTGCTCGATCCCGCGGCGCGCTCCTATCCCATGGCATTCGGTTTCGATTGCCGCACACGCGGGTTTGAACCGGGCGGCATTATCGAACTGGTCAAGCATCTGGCCGCGCGCCCCGATCTGGAACTGACCACGCTGTTTCTCGATTGCGCCGGGGCAGAGCTGGCGCGTCGGTTTGACGAGACGCGGCGCCGGCATTTTCTGGCGCAGGATATGCCCGTGCCGCAGGGGATCAAGGCGGAACGCGAATTGCTCAGCCCCTTGCGCCGCTGGGCCGATGTGCTGATCGACACGACCGATTTCACCGTCAACGACCTGAAGCAGCGCATCCGCGAGCAATTCGGCCAGAGCGCGCCCGCCGCCCTGACGGTGATCGTCTCCAGCTTCGGCTATTCTCGCGGGATGCCGCCGGCGGCCGATCTGGTGTTCGATATGCGCTTTCTGGACAACCCGCACTGGGCGCCGGGCCTGAAGGAGCTGACCGGACTGGACGCGCCGGTGGCCGAATATATCGTCGCCAACCCGGTCTTTACCTCGGCCTTTGGCAAGATAAGCGATCTGGTGCTGGAACTCCTTCCACATTATGCGGCGCAGGGCAAAACCTATGTCAACATCGCCTTTGGCTGCACCGGCGGGCGGCACCGTTCGGTCTATTCGGCACAGGCAATGGCAGAAGTCTTGCGCAAGGCGGGCTTTTCGCCCACTGTGTTGCACCGCAATATGGGCTCGCGCGCGGCCGAGCTGGTCGAAGGGTCGCAGCCAGTATGAAGGGAATTGGTTCCTGACGCCACGATGACGGTGACACCATGATTTTGCCGTGATCGGCAGATATCCGCGGAATGTGACAGCTTTTTATCCCATCTTCCCCACTACGAGTTGCACGCAAGCATGATTGGCATGATTCTGGTAACCCATGGCCGCCTGGCCGAGGAATTCGTCAACGCCATGGAACACGTGGTGGGCGCGCAGGCGGACGTCGCCACGGTCTGCATCGGCCCGAATGACGATATGGAACAGCGGCGCGAGGAGATCGCGGCGGCGATCGATCTGGTGGATACCGGGCAGGGCGCGGTGATCCTGACCGATCTGTTTGGCGGCACGCCCTCCAATCTTGCCATCTCGCTGCTCGAACGCGGGCGCACAGAGGTAATCGCGGGGATCAACCTGCCCATGCTGATCCGGCTGGCGGGTGCGCGCAAGGAACTCGACCTCCCCCACGCGGCGGCCGCCGCGCGCGATGCCGGGCGCAATTACATTACGCTGGCTTCCGAATTCCTCGGACAGGATGCATAAGGCAAGCCGACGGCTCCACAGCCGCGCCTTTGGGGGAGGGTAATCTGGCAGAAGCAGCGAAAACCGTGGGCATCGTGAACAAGCGCGGTCTGCACGCGCGCGCCAGCGCGAAGTTCGTGGGCGCGGTGGCGCAGATGGACGGCGTGCGCGTGACCGTGGCCAAGGACGGGCACGAGGCAAACGGCAATTCAATCCTGGGCCTGATGATGCTGGGCGCAGCGATGGGCGATCATGTCGAAATCCGCGTGGCCGGGGACGGGGCCGAGGCGCGCCTTGCCGAACTGGTTGCGCTGGTCGAAGACGGCTTTGGCGAAGACAGGTAACGCCGCGTGCGCCGCGAAATAACCGGGTTCTCCAACCCCACGGTCAAGGCCCTGCGTGCCCTGCGCGAGAAGAAGCATCGCAAGGCCGCGCGGCAATTCCTGGCCGAAGGGCTGCGGCTGCTGACCGATGCGCTGGAATGCGGCCATGTGCCACAGATGCTGGTGATGAGCAGCGCGCGCGACCCGCATCCCTTGCTGGACACGCTGGAAGCCGCCGTTCTGGCCGCTGGCGGCGAGGTGATCGAAACGACGCCCGATATCCTCTCCAAGATCACCGGCAAGGACAATCCGCAGGCTGTCGCGGGTGTGTTTGCCGAGTTTGATACCGCGATCGAGCGGCTTGATCGCCACGCCGCGCCAATCTGGCTGGTGGCGCAGGCGCTGCGCGATCCGGGCAACCTTGGCACCATGCTGCGCACCGGCGATGCCGTGGGCGCAGGCGGGCTGATCCTTATCGACGATTGCGCCGATCCCTTCAGCGTGGAAGCGGTGCGCGCCAGCATGGGCGCGGTGTTCACGCAAGCAATCGCACAGGCAAGCTGGGACGAGTTCCTTCCGTGGTTGCGCTCCGGACCGGGGCAATTGGTGGCCGCGTCCCTGCGCGATGCCGTGCCTTATCGCGGCGCGCCTTATACCGCGCCCTGCTTCCTGCTGGTGGGCAACGAATCGCGCGGCCTGCCCGGAGAATACGAGGCCGCCTGCGACCTGCGTGTGACCATGCCGATGCGCGGGCGCGCCGACAGCCTCAACGCAGCCGTGGCAGCGGCGGTGCTGGCTTACGAAGTGCTTGCAAGCCTGGAGGCTTAGTCTCCCGCCACCAGCATGGTGATCTTCCAGCCATCGTCGCCGCGATTGGCGAGGAGGCGGTAATCGATCAGGCTGCGAAGATCGGACATGGCGGCGAAGCCCTGCCGGCCGTCGGATGCGGTAACAGAAGCATAGGATGCGCCTTCACCCGGATATTCGCTCACCTCCACCGCTTGCCAGCCGATATTCGCCAATATTTCGGCGTCATCGGCGGCGCTGGCACGCAAGGGCACGTCGCTGCCCATAGCGATATAGGTGGCATAAGGATCGCGCGTGCCGATATCCGCTGCAAAATAATGCGGCACGGTCAGCGAATTGCCATCCGTGCCTGCGGCGCAACCCAGCGGCAAGATCGCTTCCAGCTCTTCCCACAGGCCATATTCGGGATCGGTCAGCCGCGCGCGCAGCGTGTCCACGCCCGCGCCGCCGCCGAAATCAAGGCCAATCGCCGGATCAGCCAGCGCCACAAGCGCATCCGCATCGCGGGCAATCACCGCCTGCGCCAAAGCGCGGCGAAATTCGGGCGCGCCCGCGAGATTGAGACATTCGTCACGCGGCGCGAACTCGCCTGCGGGCGACAAGGCCGTGTAGCGGGTGAGCAGTTCCTCCGGCGTTCCGGGCGCGGCGGTTGCCGCTTGCGTATCGCTGGCGACCGGCGGGCCTTCGGCTTCGCCGCAGGCGGCCATGGCGAGCAGCACTGGCAAGGTCAGGGCAAGGCGGGCGGGGAAAGCAGCCATCGTTTCACTCCTTCAACGGTAATGCCTTGCCAACGGCGGGGGCGTTATCCTGTTCCGGCATATCGGCGGCGTCTGCCTCACCATAACGCGGCAACGATTCAACCAGAGCAACTTCCTCAATTTCGCGGGAAATTTCCAGCCCCTTATCTGCCATGCGCCGCCCGCTGGCAAGAACGTTGCGTTCAAAGCTGCCGACGAATTTGTTGTAATTGGCGACCGCCGTTTCCAGCCCTCCGCCCACGCGTTTCAGATGCTCCGCCGCCACGCGCAGTCGGTCATACAATTCGGCCCCCATCCGCCCGATCTCGCGCGCCTCGTTCGCCATCTTGTCCTGTCGCCAGACCTGCGCCACAGTGCGGGCGATGGCAACGAGGTTGGTAGGCGTGGCCAGCAGCACGCCGTTCTTGAAGGCAAAGTCCCACAGCTCCGGATCGGTTTCGAGCGCGGCGGCTACGAAATGTTCGCCCGGCACGAACATCACCACATAATCGGGCGCTTCCTCGAACTGGTTCTGATAGCCCTTGCTGCCCAGCGTCTGCACATGGCCGCGCATGGATTTGGCGTGCAGTTCCAGATGCCGCCGCCTTTCGTCATCGCTATCCGCCTCGAACGCGGCCTGGTAGGCGTTGAGCGAGACCTTGGCGTCGATCACCAGCTTCTTCTGGCCCGGCACATGGACGATGGCATCGGGCCGCAGCCGCCCGCCATCGGTTTCCAACGAATGCTCCAGAATGAAATCGGTGTGCTGCGACAGCCCGCATTGTTCGAGCACATTCTGCAAGGCCCGCTCCCCCCAGCGGCCGCGCGCCTTGGGCGCGTTGGTGAGCGAATTGCCCAGCCGCTGCGCCTCGCGCTTCACTTCCTCCTGCCCCTTGCGCATCTCCTCGATCACACCGGCAAGTTGCCCGAAGGCATCGACGCGCTTTGATTCCAGCTCCGCCACCTGCTTTTCATAGCTTTCAAGCCGCTGGCCGACGGGCGCCAGCAGCGCTTTCAGCTTCTCCTCGCCCTTTTCCTCGGCCTGCTGGAAGCGCTGATCGGCGCGGGCCAGAAAGGCCTCCTGCGCCTTGGAGAGAACCGCATGGCCTGTGTTCTGGAACTCTTTGAGCAAGTCCTCGCGCGCCTGGATCAGCAGCCGCTTCTGCTCCTCAAAGTGTGCAGCATTGGCTTCCAGCGTGGCAAGGCGTGCGGCCAGCCCCTCCTTCTCGCCGCGCGTCTTATCGAGATCACTTGCCAGCGCGTCGGCGCGCGCGGCGCGCTCACTCATCGTCGCCAGATCGCGCACCAGCGCTTTGGTCTGTTCCTCCCGCTCGGCAGCGGCAGATTTCAGATCAGCCAGTGGACGGCTGGCGAAGAACCAGCCGAGGCCTGCGCCGATCAGCAGGGCGACAAGCACGGCGGCGAGGAGTAACAAGGGATCCATAAATATCCGGCACTATGGGAACGAAAAGAGAACCTAACGCAGGCGGAGCAACCGCGCAAGCGCGCGGGCCGCTTATCCCCACCCTGCCTATCGCTCGCCGGGCGCACAATCCGCTTGAGAAACGCGCCCGCAAAATTGTATGGGGTGCTTACAAATTCAGATTCGCGAAATTTTCGCGGCTGTGAAATGGACTGGTGAAACTTCTGCGGGAAGTCACATCCCGCCAGACACGAGAGGACGCCCCGATGCCCACCGATATCGAGATTGCCCGTCAGGCGACGCTTATCCCCATCACGCAAGTGGCGAAGAACGCCGGTGTGCCCGATGAGGCGCTGATCCCCTATGGCAAGTACAAGGCCAAGGTCGATACCGCCGCCCTGCCCACCACCAGCAACGGCAAGCTGATCCTTGTCACCGCGATCAACCCCACGCCTGCGGGCGAAGGCAAGACCACCACCTCGGTCGGCCTGTCGGACGCGCTGCACCGCATCGGCAAGAAGGCGCTGCTGTGCCTGCGCGAACCCAGCCTTGGGCCCTGCTTCGGCGTCAAGGGCGGCGGCGCGGGCGGCGGCAAGAGCCAGGTGATGCCGATGGACGAAATCAACCTGCACTTCACGGGCGATTTCCACGCGATCACCAGCGCGCACAACCTGCTGTCGGCCATGATCGACAACCACATCTACTGGGGCAATTCGCTCGATCTCGACCTGCGCCGCGTCACCTGGCGCCGTGTGATCGACATGAACGACCGCGCCCTGCGCCAGATCGTCGGCCCGCTGGGCGGCGTGTCGAACGGCTTCCCGCGCGAAACCGGTTTCGATATCACCGTGGCATCGGAAATCATGGCGATCCTGTGTCTGGCGGCTGACCTCGAAGACCTCGAAAAGCGTCTGGGCGACATCATCATCGGCTACCGCCGCGACAAGACCCCGGTGTTCTGCCGCGATGTGAAGGCAGAGCGCGCCATGGCCGTGCTGCTGAAGGATGCGATCCTGCCCAATCTGGTGCAGACGCTGGAAAACCGCCCCGCTTTCCTGCACGGCGGCCCCTTCGCCAACATTGCGCACGGCTGCAACAGCGTGATCGCCACCAAGACCGCGCTGCGCATGGCCGATTATGTCGTGACCGAAGCCGGCTTTGGCGCCGACCTTGGCGCGGAAAAGTTCATGGACATCAAGTGCCGTCTGGCAGGGCTCAAGCCCGATGCGGTGGTGCTGGTCGCCACGGTGCGCGCGCTCAAGATGAATGGCGGCGTGTCCAAGGCCGACCTGACCAAGGGCGAGAATGTGGACGCGGTGCGCAAGGGTGCGGTGAACCTGAAGCGTCACATCGAAAATGTGAAGAAGTTCGGCATCACGCCGACCATCGCGATCAACCACTTCTACCTTGATACCGATGCCGAAATCGCGGTGATCCAGGAAATGGCCGCCGAATACGGCGCGGAAGCGGTGATTTGCAAGCACTGGGCCGAAGGCGGCGCGGGCGCGGAGGAACTGGCCCGGATCGTGGCGGCCAAGGCCGACAAGGGCGCGCCCGATTTCAACCAGCTCTACCCGTCCGAAATGAAGCTGGCCGACAAGATCACCACCATCGCGACCGAAATCTACCGCGCGGGTTCGGTGACGATCCCGGCAGGCGTCCGCAGCCAGCTCAAGGCATGGGAAGAGATGGGTTACGGCCATCTGCCCATCTGCATGGCCAAGACGCAGTATTCCTTCAGCACCGATCCCACCGCTTTGGGTGCGCCGGAAAACCACGATGTGGCGATCCGCGAAGTGCGGCTGTCGGCGGGCGCCGGCTTCGTGGTGGCGATTGCGGGCGAGATCATGACCATGCCGGGCCTGCCAAAGGTTCCCAGCGCCGAGGCGATCTACCTCGACGAAAACGGCCAGATCGAAGGTCTGTTCTGATCGGATAGTGGGGGGTCCCAGCGCAGGCTGGGACCTCAGGCAGTCTGGCATAAGGCCTGAGACCCAAGCCTTCGCTGGGGTGCCGATGGCCAAGGAAAAAGGGCCGCTCCCACACGGGGGCGGCCCTTTTTGTTTGACGTTGCAGAAAGTTGCAGCGCCGCTCAGGCCGCCTGGCGCGCCTTTTGCAGCTTCTTGAGCGCCATGCTGCGCTTGAGGCGGCTGAGGTGATCGATGAACAGAACACCGTTCAGGTGATCCATCTCGTGCTGGATGCACACCGCCATCAGCCCGTCCATCGCCTCCTCATGTACATTGCCTTCCAGATCCTGCCAGCGCACCCGGCAGGTGGCGGGCCGGTCGACATCGGCATAGATATCGGGCACTGACAGGCAGCCTTCCTGATAGCTCTTGGTTTCGGCCGAAGGGTCGAGGATTTCCGGGTTCACGAACACGCGCGGTTCGCGCTTGGTCGGCTGGTGATGGTGAAGATGGCCGTCCCCATGGTCATGATCGCAGGGTTCCGGCTCGGCATCCGGGTCTTCGGGTTGCAGGTCGATCACCAGCAGGCGCAGCGGCACGCCCACCTGAATGGCGGCAAGCCCGATGCCATGCGCGGCGTACATCGTCTCGAACATATCATCGACAAGGATCTTGAGCTGATCGTCAAACGTGTCGACGGGCTTGGAGACGGTCTTCAGGCGCGGATCGGGCGCTTCGAGTATTTCAAGGATGGCCATGCAGCGTCATTTAGTAGCGGATGTGCCCGCTCGCAAGGCTGACCCGACCTGCTACCCCACCGGCCGACGCGCCCGCAGCGCCTGCGCCAGCGTCCCTTCGTCGAGGTAATCCAGTTCACCCCCCACCGGCAGGCCATGCGCCAATTGCGTGATGCGCACCGGATAGGTTTCCAGCCGCTCGGCAAGGTAATGCGCGGTCGTCTGCCCTTCCAGCGTGGCGTTCATCGCCAGCACCACCTCGTCCACGCCGCCATCCGCAACGCGCGCCAGCAGCCGGTCGATGCTGAGGTCCTCCGGACGCACCCCGTCCAGCGCGGAGAGCCTGCCGCCCAGCACGTGATAGCGCCCGGTGAACAGTTTCGCACGGTCGAGCGCCCAGAGGTCGGCCACATCCTCCACCACGCAGATCGCGCGCGCATCGCGGCGCGGATCGGTGCAGATGGCGCAGGGGCTTTGCGTGTCGACATTGCCGCATTGCGGGCATTCGGCCAACCGGTCACGCACCGCCGCCAGCGCCTCGATCACCTGGAGCAACGCAGTTTCGCGCCGCTTCACCAGCCACAGCACCGCGCGCCGGGCCGAGCGCGGCCCAAGGCCGGGCAGCTTGGACAGGGCGGAAGCCAGCGTCTCGATCTCTTGCGATGCCATAGTGCTACCCTCTTACCGCTCGGGCTGAGCTTGTCGAAGCCCATTTACGCGGCAGCGTGTCAGTTCACCCTTCGACAAGCTCAGGGTGAGCGGCTAGAGGGCCGGAATGCGCATCATCTATATCGGAACCCCCGATTTCGCCGTCCCGGCTTTGCAGGCGCTGGTGGCGGCGGGGCATGAGGTGATCTGCGCCTATACCCAGCCCCCGCGCCCCGGCGGGCGGCGCGGCAAGGAAGTGACGCCAACCCCGGTGCACAAGGCGGCAGAGGCGCTGGGCATACCGGTTCGCCACCCTGTTTCGCTGAAAAATGCCGACGCGCAGGCCGAGTTTGCCGCGCTGAACGCCGATATCGCGGTGGTGGCCGCCTATGGCCTGATCCTGCCGCCGGCGGTGCTCGACGCACCGCGCCTTGGCTGCGTCAATATCCACGGCTCGCTCCTTCCCCGCTGGCGCGGTGCGGCGCCGGTGCAGCGCGCGATTCTGGCGGGCGATGCGGAAACGGGCGTGGGGATCATGCAGATGGAGGCGGGCCTCGATACCGGCCCCGTGCGGGCCGAGGCACGCACCGCGGTAGATGGCAAAACCTGCGGCGAACTGACAGCAGAACTGGCGCAGATGGGCGCGGCGCTGGTGGTGCAAGTGCTGGCCGATTTCGAAGGTCACCCCGCCATTCCCCAGCCTGCCGATGGCGTGACCTATGCGCACAAGATCGCCAAGGCGGAAACCCGGCTCGATTTCAGCCAGCCCGCCGCGCAAGTGGAACGGCAGGTGCGCGCCTTTCACCCCGCCGCATGGTTTGCATGGCAAGGCGAGCGCTTCCGCGTGCTTGGGGCCGATGTCGGGGATAGGTCGGGAGAACCCGGCACCGTGCAGGATGATGCGCTGACCATCGCCTGCGGCTCCGGCGCAATCCGGCCGACAATAGTGCAACGCGCCGGGCGACCAGCCATGCCCACCGCTGACCTGCTGCGCGGCTTTCCCATCCCGGCAGGCAGCGTGCTGGCATGACCCGCTTTGCCCTCACCCTCGAATTTGACGGCGGCCCCTTCATGGGCCTGCAACGGCAGGATCACGGGCCATCTGTGCAGCAGGCGGTGGAGGAAGCCGCTTTCCGCGTGACGGGGGAGGATGTGCGGATGCACGCCGCCGGGCGCACCGACAGCGGCGTGCACGCGCTGGGCATGGTGGCGCATATCGATGTCGAAAAGCCCTTTGACCCCTTCCGCCTGATGGAGGCGCTGAATTACCATCTGAAGCCCGATCCGGTGGCCGTGCTCGCCTGCGCAGTGAAGCCGGATGATTGGCACGCGCGCTTTTCCTGCATTGGCCGGGCCTATGAATACCGCATCGTAAACCGCCGCGCGCCGCTGACGCTGGACAAGGGCCGCGCCTGGGCCGTCACCCGGCCACTGGATGCAGAGGCGATGCACGCGGCGGCGCAAAGCCTTGTCGGGCGGCACGATTTCACCACCTTCCGCTCCGTCCATTGCCAGTCGCAAAGCCCGGAAAAGACGCTCGACCGGCTCGATGTCAGCCGCCAGGGGGACAATGTGATCGTGCGGGCCGAAGCGCGCAGTTTCCTCCACCATCAGGTGCGCAGCATGGTCGGCACGCTGGCACTGGTGGGTCTGGGCCAATGGCGGGTGGAGCAGGTGGCCGAGGCGCTGCACGCGCGCGACCGCAGCGCGCTGGGCCTCAACGCACCGCCCGACGGCCTGTATTTCGTGCGCGCGGTGTATCCCGACGAGACCGTGACTAAGGCGGAGGCGGCTGGCCGCTGGGGGTGACGGTTAGTCCGTCGCCGTCCACCCGGATATCCAGCCCCACGCCTTCCACGCTGGTCGAAACGGTCGCGCCCTGCCCGTCCACGCTGAGGCGCGTCTGCCCGTCCTGCGTGAGCGGAATATTCTCCAGCCCCTCCACATCCAGCGGCTGCACCGGCCCGCCGGGGTCTTCGGACGCGGTGGGGCGCGGCGCGGGCCGTGTGCGTTCGCCCAGCGCGGCACTCATGAAATCACGCCAGATGCGCGCAGGCAGCCCGCCACCCGTCAGGCCGCGAATGGGGGAGTTGTCGTCGTTGCCGATCCATACGCCCACCACCAGCCGGTCATCTCCTTCGCCCGCATAGCCCACGAACAGCGCGTCGCGGCTGTCCTGTGTGGTGCCGGTCTTGCCGAAATTGGCGCTGCGCAGCATCGCCGCGCGGCCCGTGCCGCGGTTGATTGCCTGCCGCAACATCGCCTCGATATCGCCATGCACGCGGGACGAGAATGTGTCCGGCCCGTCGAACAGCCAGTCCCACCAGCCTTGTTCAGGCCGGGCGAGCGCGTGCGGTTCCACCGGATAGCCATTGCCCGCCACCCCGGCGTAAGCGGCCACCAGTTCCATCAACGTCATGGTGGACGTGCCCAGCGCCAGACTGGGATCGCCCCGGTCGAGCGGCGATGTGACGCCCAGCGCGCGCGCCATGTCGATCACGGCGTCATCGCCCACCTGCTCCTGCAAGCGCACGGCCGCGACATTGGAGCTTTGCGCAAAGGCATCGGCCAGCGTGATCTGGTTCGAATAGCGCCCATTGGCATTGCGGGGGCGGTAGGAGCCTTCGACAATCTCGGCATTTGAAATCGTGTCGTCAGGCCGCCAGCCCGCCTCCAGCGCGGCAAGATAGACGAACAGCTTGAAGGTGGAGCCGACCTGCCGCCGTGCCTGCGTGGCGCGGTTGAAAGGCGATTTGGCGTAATCGGTGCCGCCGATCATCGCCACCACTTCGCCATTGGGACGCATCGCCACCAACGCCACCTGCGCCCCACCCAAGGGCGCCCGCTGCACCGCCTGCCGGGCAATGTTCTGGAGCCGCGAATCGAGCGTGGTGGTCAGCGTCTGGCTGACATAACCCACTTCGCTGCGCGCCCGCGCCTCCGGCAGCGCCCAGTCCGCAAAATAGGTGCCGGTGGGCAGGCTGTCCCGCTGGCGTCGCACGTCGAGCCGTGGCACCGGCATGGCATCGGCCTGTTCCTGCGTCAGATAGCCGGCCGCCACCATGGCGCCCCGCACCAGCGCCATGCGCCGCGCGGCAGCATCAGGATTGCGCGTGGGGGCCAGCCGGCTGGGCGCCTGTAGCAGACCCGCCAGCATCGCCGCCTGTTCGGGCCGCAGGTTTTCCGGCTGGCGGTAGAAGTAATGCAGGCTGGCCGCGCGCAGGCCATAGGTGTTGTCCCCGAAATAGGCGTTGGACAGATAGCGTTCCAGAATCTGGTCCTTGGTCAGCCATGCCTCCAGCCAGAAGGCGATCAGCATTTCGCGCGCCTTGCGTGTCAGGGTCTGTTCGGGGGTCAGGAAGGTGAACTTGGCCAGTTGCTGCGTGATCGTGGAGCCGCCACCCACCCCGGTCAGCGCGGCGCGTGCAATACCACGCGGGTCGATGCCCCAGTGGCTGTAGAAACGCCGATCCTCGATCGCGAGGAAAGGCTGGACCACATGATCCGGCAGCGCCGCCACTTCCACCGGTTCGCCCACAATCGCGCCACTGCGCGCAATCGGCGTGCCATCGCTCGCCAGCAGCGTGATCTGCGGCGGCGCAATGGGTTGCAGCGATTTGGAAAGCGGGGCGGTCACCGCCAGATAGCCGATCAGCAGAATGAAGGCGAACAAGAGGCCTGCCACCCCGCGCACAATCCACCACCGCAGGAGATGGCCGCGCCAGATGCGCCCGGTCGACGGCTCCATCGGCGGCGGCGCGGCGGCGGTCGGCCCCGCGTCAGGCGCAAGCGGCCAGGCGTGGCCATCCCCCTCACCCGCATATTGCGGGTGCCAGGGCGCGCTTTCCAATACCGAGGTTTCGCAAGCCAGCCCGGTTGGGTCCGCCTTGGCCGAGCGATCGGACTGCCTGAATATTGCGCGAAGCCACTTCATTGCGCGCACTGTATTATCCAATCAACACAGCATTGGGTAGCCCCAAATGGCGGCCGCGCGCCGCTATCCGCCCGGTCCTGCAAAAAGGCGTTTGCGCTTGGGCCCTCGCTGGCGTTTAATGCGCGTCACATAACGAGAGGGCACCGGCAAAAGCCGGGCGGGGAGAGGATAATGCAAAGAAGGTTCGCCCTTGTGGCGGCTTTGGTTTCGAGTCTGTGGGCGATGGTGGCATTTGCGCCGCCGGTTGAGGCCCACCATTCCTTCGCCATGTTCGACCGCACGCGCACGGCCACGATCAGCGGCACGGTGCGCGAATTCCAGTGGACCAACCCCCACGCCTATATCCAGCTTGTGGTCCGCGACGCATCCGGGCGGGATGTGGAATACAGCCTGGAAATGGGCGCGCCGATGTATCTGTATGCCCGCGGCTGGCGGCCGCGCACGCTGCGTCCCGGATCGCAGATCAATGTGCAATACAACCCCCTGCGCAGCGGGGAGCCGGGCGGCGTTGTGCTGGAAGTGACCGATCAGGCGGGCAACCGCGTGGGGACCAACCAGTGACGGCGCGGGCATTCGCGTTGCTGGCAACGGCAGCGCTTGCCGTCGGCGCTTTTCCCGCCGCTGCCCAGCCCGAAGCCGCCGCGCGCCGCGTGGAAGCCTTTGCGCAATTGCCCTATTGGCCCGGATATTGGGTGGCCGAAGATCAGGCCGGCACCACCATTACCGGCCTTGCCCCGGTTGCAACCGCATCCACCGGCAGTTCGTTCTCGGTCCCGATCATGCCGCTGCGCGCAACAGATGCGCCGTGGAACGCGGAAGGCCGCCGGCGGTGGGACGAGGTGCGCCAGAGCGCGGGCGGGCGCAAGGCAACCGGCTGGGGCTATCCGATGATGATGGGATCGGCCACGCCGCTGCGCTTTCTGATCACGCCCGAAGAAACGATCATCATCAATTTCTACAACGAGGCGCGGTACATCTACACCGATGGCCGGTCGATGCCGGCAGAGGATGATATGTGGCCGACCACCTACGGCACCTCGATCGGCCATTGGGAGGGCGACACGCTGGTGATCGAAACGGTCATGGTCACCACCCCGTCCGACTTCTTCCACGGCTCCCCGCCCTTCAGCGAGGAAGCCCGCTATGTCGAACGCATCCGGCTGGATGGGCCGGACAGGCTGACGCTGGAAATGACCGTCACCGATCCCGTCACCCTGACCCAGCCGTGGAGCGTGCAGGCCGCATGGGTGCGCGACCCCGGCTTTGACCGGCAGATCACGCTGGACTGGACGAATGACCGCACCGGCAACGAGGACGGGCTCAACACAATCGAACTGGCTCCGGTGGAGTAGGACGCGATGAAAATCCCCTTCCCTTTCGCATTTCTGGCCGCGGCATCGCTCGCAAGCCTGCCCGCCCCGCTCGCCGCGCAGGCGCTGCAACCGGGCGAGGTCGAGGCAGCGATTCCCGCCATTCCCGGCGTGGTGGCTGGGGGCACGGCGTGGCAGACCGTCTGGACCGGCCCGATGACTGCCGACGGCATGACCACCGCGCCTGATGGTTCAATCCTGTTCGCGCAGGAGCAGAGCAACGCAATCTGGCGCCTGTGGCCCGACGGGCGCACCTTTGTCGAATACCCCTATGTGCTGGGCGCAGGCGCGGTTTCGGTGGACGCGCAGGGGCGCGTGCTGGCGGTGGAGCGCGGCTGCACCGATCCCGGCCTTGGCGGCCTCACCTGCTCGCAGCCCTCGCGCGTGGTGGAACTGGGCGAGACGCGAAGGGTGATTGCCGATGCCTTTGCCGATGGTTCATCGCTGGGCCGGTTGAACGACCTGCACGCCGATGGGCGCGGCGGGGCCTGGTTCACGCAGGGCGCGCTGTATCACGCCGCCGCCGATGGCACGGTGACGACGGTGGCGACGATGGACGCCTTCTCCAACGGTGTCGTGACGAGCCCTGATGGCCGCACGCTGTATGTCACCGACAGCCGCACGGTTCGCGCCTTCGATATCGATTCGGATGGCCGGCCTTCAGGCGCGCGCGTTTTCGCGACGCTTTCCCGCGACACGCAGGGATTTGGCGGAGACGGGATGGCGGTGGATGCCACGGGTCGCCTCTATGTCACGGGCGATGCGGGCATCTATGTCTTTGCGCCCGATGGAACCGAACTTGGGGTTATCCCCGCGCCGCGCCGCACGATCACGCTGGCCTTTGGCGGGCCGGATCGCCGCCAGCTCTATGTGGGGGCGATGGGCGCATCCACCCCTGCGGGCGTAGCCTGGGCAACGCCGCAAGGTGTGCGCAATGTGGCGATGACGATCTATCGCCTCGACATGGAAGCCAGCGGCCCGCGCTGAGACAGCGGCACCGCGAGTCAGGCGGCTTTTGGCGCGATGTGCAGCGTGCGGCGCAGATGGTCGAGCACGGCCTCGTGCAGCGGCTGTTCAAAAGCGATGCCGGCATGGGCATCTTCCACCCACACCACTTCGCCTGGCTGATAGGAAAGGCCCGGCAGCTTGACGAGCACCCGGCTGCCCGGTTCCGCCACCGCGCGGCGGCGGTCCACCATGCAGCCGCCATGCGACAGGTCCAACACTTCGAGTTCCTGCGCACCGCCAGTGGAAAAGCGGATGGTTGCCATCAGTTTTCCGGCAATATCGCTGATGCGGCTGCTGATCATCGCACAACTCCCCAATGGCGCCCGCAGCAGGACACTGCACGCCGTTGAGCTGTTTTTAACCGCAAACGGAAAGCAAAGCCTTAAGAACAGGATTTACGCGAACTTAACCCTGACTTCGGCCTGCATCACGCCTTGGAGACAACGCTTTCGGGCAATTCCACACCGAATACGCGCTGGTAATATTCCGCCACCAGCATCCGCTCCGCCTCGTCGCACTTGTTGAGGAAAGTGAGGCGGAAGGCGAAGCCGGGATCGTTGAAGATCTTGGTATTCTCGGCCCAGCTGATCACGGTGCGCGGGCTCATCACGGTGGAAATATCGCCGTTGATGAAGCCTTGCCGCGTCAGATCGGCCACACGGATCATGTCGGCCACCAGCTTGGGATCAAGATCGGTCTTGGCGCCCACGATCTCCCGCTCGGTTTCCTGCGGCAGGTAGTTGAGCGTGGTGACGATGTTCCAGCGGTCCATCTGGCCCTGGTTGATCGCCTGCGTGCCGTGATACAGCCCGCTGGTATCGCCCAGACCCACCGTGTTGGCGGTGGCAAACAGGCGGAACCACGGGTTCGGCCGGATCACGCGGTTCTGGTCGAGCAGCGTCAGCTTGCCCGCTTGTTCCAGCACGCGCTGAATCACGAACATCACGTCCGGGCGGCCCGCATCATATTCGTCAAACACCAGCGCCACGGGGTGCTGGAGCGCCCAGGGCAGCAGGCCTTCGCGGAATTCGGTCACCTGCAAGCCGTCGCGCAGCACGATGGCATCGCGGCCGACAAGGTCGATACGGCTGATATGCGCGTCGAGATTGATCCGGATGCACGGCCATTTCAGGCGCGCGGCCACCTGTTCGATATGCGTCGATTTGCCGGTGCCGTGATAGCCCTGCACCATGACGCGGCGGTTGTGGGCAAAGCCCGCCAGAATCGCCAGCGTGGTATCCGGATCGAACACATAGGTTTCGTCCAGATCGGGCACGCGGTCATCCGCCTGGCTGAAGGCGGGCACTTTCATGTCGATATCGACACCAAAGGTTTCGCGCACGTCGATTTCGGTATCCGGCGCGGCCATCAGCGTGCCGGATTGATCTGCTGTGGTGGTCATGTCGTTCATCTCAGCGGCGTGACTAGGGCGAGTGGCAGCGCGCCGCAAGGGCTAAGCTGCGCGGCGGGCGCCGCCTTCTCAGCGACCGGGGCGCGCGGGCAGGTGAAACAGGTCGATGAAGCAGGCCACCCTTGCCGCATCGCCCTCCACCTTCACCCCCTGATCGGCGTAGCGGGCCGGATCGACCTTGCCATAGATGATCGCGGCCAAGGGGGTGGCATCACTTGCGCGAAAGACGATGTCGGCCCCGTCGATCGGCCCACGCTGAAAAGTGATGGCGCCATCGGCCAGCGTTGCCAGAATCGCGGTTCGGCCAAAGTCGAACCCGGCCCGCATAGGCAAGGCGGCGGCCTTTCCCCGGTCGATCATGATCTGGAAGGAGACCATCAACCCCGCAGGCGACATATGCAGGCGTGGATTATGCAGCGGGGATTGCAGCGCCCAGCGGCCCATTTCCAGCACAACGCCTTCCGCGGCCTTTCCCCACGGCGTCAGCTCATAAACCTGCACCTTTCCCGGCGGCGGCAGCGTGCGCCGCGCCAGCGCGCCCGCCTGTTCCAGCCCCTCCAGACGCTCGGTCAGCACCTTTGCCGATATGCCGGGCAAGGCCGCACGCAGGTCGGAGAAACGCAAAGGGCCATACAGCAGTTCGCGCACCACCAACAGGCTCCAGCGTTCGCCCAGAACTTCCAGCGCCAAAGCCGTGCCGCAGGCATCGTCATACCAGCGGCCATGCCTCACCGAGACAGATTTAGTTTCTTCAAGTAACTTCATGGTTGCCTTCTGTAACTTGCATGGGCAAAATTGGCAAACCTTTGATTCGGAAAAGACAGCAAGCGCATTTTGAAGGGATGATCGTGCCATGCCTGATACCACTACCGGTTCGCCGGACACCCCCACTATCACCGCATTCGACTGGGTGCCCGATTTTGCCCGCGGCCTGGTGCGCGATATCCGCGTGCGCTGGGCGCTGGAAGAACTGGGCCTGCCCTACAGCGTCGAAGTGCTCAACGCATTCGGCGCAAAGCCGGGCAATTATGTGGATCGCCAGCCGTTCGAACAGGTGCCCGCCTACGCCGATGAGGATGTGCAATTGTTCGAAAGCGGGGCCATGCTGCTTTATCTGGCGGACAAGCATCCCGGCCTGCTCCCCGCCGGTCACGCCGCCGCCTGGACGGCGCGCTGCTGGGTCATGGCGGCGTATTCCAGCGTGGAATCCTTTATCAACCGCCTGAACAGCTACGACATTTTCCACGCCGACAAGCCGTGGGCAAAGGACGCGCGTGAACCCGCCGTCGCGCTGGTCAGCCAAAAGCTGAAGCGCGTGGCCGATGCTTTGGGCGGCAAGGACTGGTCGGTGGACGATTTTTCGGTGGCCGACATCGCCATGATCTGCGTGCTGGAAAATCTGCGCCATTCGGGACTGGTGACGCAGCAGCCTGCCCTGGTCGAATATCTGGCGCGCGGCAAATCGCGCGCCGCCTATGGCCGCGCCCTGTCGGCGCAACTGGCCGATTTCACGGGATCCCCACCTGACGGGTGGCAGGGGTAATCGCAAAGGAGGATCGAATGTATATTCAAGGGTTCATCGTACCGGTTCCGGGCGACAAGCAGGACGCCTATATCGAACTGGCCAGTTTCATCGGGGAAATCATGCGCGATTACGGCGCGGTCGAAATCATGGAAGCATGGGAAGCCGATATCAAGGACGGCCACACCACCGATTTCCGCATGGCTGTAAAGGCGGAAGAGGGGGAGAAGATCGTGTTTTCGTGGGTCGTCTGGCCGGACAAGGCCACTTGCGACGGCGCGCATGAAAAGATGATGCAGGACGAACGGATGCAGGGTGAATTTTCCATGCCGTTCGATGGCAAGCGGATGATCCTGGGCGGCTTCACCCCCGTCTGGACGCTGGGGCGCTGACGGTCAGCCGAAGGCGGCGGCGCGGCTGAGCAATTGGTAGGCCTCAACCACGCGTTGCAGGCGATCCTCGTGCGTACGGTCGCCGCCGTTTCTGTCCGGATGGTAACGCCGCACCAGTTCGGAATAGCGGCGGCGCAGCGCGGGCCGGTCGGTGTCGGGCGCAAGCCCCATCACCTGCAGAGCGGCGCGTTCAGGCGGGGTAAAGCGCGTCTGCATGGCGCGGTCAGCCTCGGCCGCCCGTGCACGCCCCGCGGCAGCGCCCCTGATATTCGCCGCGCGCGCACCGATGGCATCGAGCGGATCGGCAAAGTCCGCCCAGCGCGGCCCCTCGCCAAATCCGGCATTGGGGCGAAAGGGGCGGCTGTGCGTGTCCCATCCGGCCAGCGGCGATTGCGCGGCCCAGATTTCCTCCGCGCTCATCCCTTTGAAAAAATCATATCCGGCGTTGAAGGCCCGCACATGGTCAAGGCAGAACCAGCGCCATTCGCCCGGCCCGTCAAAGCCGTGATGCCGTTCACCCGGCGCGCGGTATTCGCCGGCTTCCTGGCACCCCGGCGCTTCGCATCGGCGCCCCTTGCTGTCATACCGTCCGTGTAATCGTCCCTCGCGCATCGGTTGAAAGTGGGGGATCATGCCCCAGATGAAAACCCCAGATGAAACGAAAATTCCCTTTTAAGGAGCACAAATTATGGCCGGCCCCGTTCAGCGCGAAATGGAAACCCTGCTGGCGGCGGCATTGGCGCCCACGCGGCTGGACGTCATCAATGACAGCGCCAGGCATCGCGGCCATTCGGGCGATGACGGCAGCGGCGAATCGCATTTCACCGTGGTGATCGAGAGCGCCGCCTTTTCGGGCAAAAGCCGGCTGGAACGCCAACGCATGGTCAACGCCGCGCTGGGCGACATTCCCGGCACCCGCGTGCACGCGCTTGCCATCAAGGCACTGGCCCCGGAGGAAACCGCATGAGCTTCGATACGATCGCCCCCGTCACCCACGATCTGGGCCAGTTTCAGGTGCGCCGCGTCCTGCCCAGCAGAGGCCGCACCATGGTGGGGCCGTTCATCTTCGTCGATCAGTTCGGCCCGGCCACGCTGGATCTGGGCACGGGGATGGATGTGCGCCCACATCCGCATATCAACCTGGCCACGGTCACATGGCTGTTCGACGGGACACACGCGGGCGCGATCGAGCACCGCGACAGCCTCGGCACCTTTTCCACCATTCGCCCCGGCACGGTAAATCTGATGACCGCAGGCCGCGGCATCGTTCATTCCGAACGCTCCCCTGCGGAGGAGCGGGACAAGGGCGCGCGGCTCTACGGGATGCAGACATGGCTGGCGCTGCCCGACGGGCAGGAGGAAATCGCGCCCGCCTTCGAAGCGGTGAGCGATCTGCCGCTGGTGGAGGACAACTGCGCCAAAGCCACGGTCATCATGGGCAGTCTGTGGGGCGCGCGCGCCGCCACCACCACCCACGCCGACACGATCTATGCCGAAATCAACCTCGCACCCGGCGGTGCCATCCCCATCGACAATGCAGCGGATGAACGCGCGGTGATGCTGGTGGGGGGCGAGGCGAGCCTCGATGGGGAGGCGCTGACGCTCTACACACTGGCGATCCTTGCGCCGGGCCAGGCCATGCGGCTGGCTTCCGACAAGGGCGGCAAGGTCATGCTGCTGGGCGGAGAGGCCTTTGCCACGCGCCGCCATGTCTGGTGGAACTTCGTGTCGTCCGACCGGGAACGGATCAACCAGGCCAAGGCGGACTGGGCCGAAGGCCGCTTTCCCAAAGTGCCCGGCGATGACGAGGAGTTCATCCCGCTGCCGCAGGTCGCCAAGACGGTGAGTTACCCTTGATCCCGAACCGCGCGCGGGGCAGATGGCGTACAATGAAGCTGATCGCCCTTCCTGCTGCCTTTGCAGCCTTCGCCCCCGCCCTCGTTCTGGCCACTCCCGCCGCCGCGCAGGATAGCGGCCCGAACGCCGGCCTGACCCGCGCGGAAATCATGCAATCTTCCGCGTGGTATAACCGCCAGCAGGCCGCGTTGGCCGAGTTGCAGCCGCAGGATGGCTGGGCCACGCTGGAAGGCGGGGTGCGTTTTCGGCGCATTGCGGGCGATGGCACCGGCCCTGCGCCCACTTTGCGCGATATCGTGACGGTGCATTACACCGGCACGTTGACCAACGGGATGGAATTCGATTCCAGCCGCGACGGTGATCCCGCCACTTTCCCCTTGGGCCAGCTGGTGCGCGGTTGGCAGATCGCCATTCCCTATATGGGCGTGGGCGACACCGCCGAAATCGCGCTTCCGGCCGAGATGGGCTATGGCGCGCGGGGCGCGGGGCCGATCCCGCCGGGTGCGACGCTGTTCTTCACCATTGAACTGCTCGACGTGATGGTGCCGCCGGGGCGCTGACCTTCACCCCAGCCAGCGCACCCATGCGCCGTGCGGATGCGCTTCGGCCAGCAGCGTCACCTTGTCCCCGCCAGGCCAGAATTTGACGGTCAATTCGTGGCGGAATGTCGCGCGATTCGTTTCCACGCGCAGCCAGGCAAGTGGCCTCTCCGGCGTCGCCTTCGCGCCCGCCTCCTCCATCATCGCACGGATCGCGGCGCGCGTGGCTTGCGGCAGATATTGCCACATCACCGTGTGGAACAGCACGCGGGAGACGCCTGCGGGCTGGTCAGCAGCAAGTCGCTCGGCCACGAAGGCGGCGGCATCCATCTGCACCAGATCGGGCGGCTGTGCCGTGGCCAGCGCAATCGCCACATCCATGCGCGCCATGCGATCCCTTGCATCGGCCCAGATATAGGCTTTCAGCCGCTGCGCCTGTGCCGGATCGGTCAGATCGACCGGCGCAATGTCGCAGCCCTTCACGCCGACGATCTCCACCGGCCCCGCAGGCGGCGGGGTGCCGCGCCATTCGGGAACAATCTGCATCGGGCTGTCCGTTATGCCCGCTTTCACCCCGCCAAGCCTGTAGCCATAGCGGTGCATCATGGTGTTGATGCCTGCGCTCGCGCCGATTTCGATCAGCTCAAACCGGGGACACAGCCGCTCGCCCAGCCACAGCAGGCCCGCCATCACGCTGGCCGATCTCCCGGCTTCGTTCGTCTGCGGCGGGCCATCCAGCCATGGCAGCAGCGCGGCATCGAAATCCCGCGCCACCCCGGCCACCAATGCATCGACTTCCGCCTGATCGGTTACCTTGCCCGCATAGACCGGGGCCAGCGCATCGGTGGCGCCTGTCAAATGCAGGAAATGCAAGGCGCCCGCCACGCGCAGCGGCATCGCGTCCTCCAGGCTGAGGCCCGGCCAGCTCGCCATGCGCCGCCCCGTCTGCGTATCCGCCGCGATGATCGCGGCCTCTGCCCGGATGATGCGCCCGGTGATCGGCGCGCCCGCTTCTTCGGCATGGCGCGCCTGCCAGGCAATCGCCTGCCCGACATCGGCAATCTCCATCACCTTTTGCGATTGATCTTTTGCGGCCAATGCCGTTGCCCTTTCCCGCCCTTCAAACTACATCGCGCGGGCCATGACTGACCCTGCATCCCGCCCGCTGACCTTTGCCGTGCCCAAGGGCCGCATTCTTGACGAAGCGCTGCCCGTGATGGCGCGCGCAGGCGTGGTGCCGGAAAGCGCGTTTCACGACAAGGCCGACCGTTCGCTCTCTTTCGCCTGCGAAGACCCGGCGCTGCGCCTGATCCGCGTGCGCGCCTTCGATGTGGCGACCTTCGTTGCCTTTGGCGCTGCGGATATGGGCATTGTGGGATCAGATGTGATCGAGGAGTTCAACTACTCCGAACTCTACGCCCCGGTTGATCTGGATATCGGCCATTGCCGCCTGTCGGTGGCTGAGCCTGTCGATGGCGCGGGCGCAGCTGGCCCCTACAATGCCAGCCATTTGCGCGTGGCGACCAAATATCCCGGCATCACCAAACGCTGGTTCGAGGCTGCGGGCGTGCAGGCGGAATGCATCAAGCTGAACGGCGCGATGGAACTGGCGCCGTCGCTTGGCCTTTCAGGCCGGATTGTCGATCTGGTCTCCACCGGCAAGACGCTGGCACAGAACGGTCTCAAGGAAACGCAGGTCATCATGCAGATATCCGCGCGGCTGATCGTCAACCGTGTGGCGCTGAAAACCGATCCGCGCGTGGCCGCTTTGGTGGAACGATTCCGCGCCAATGCCGAAAAGGAAGCCGGCTGATGCAATTCCTGAGCACGGGCGAGCCCGATTTCGAGAAGCGCTTTGCCCGGATCGTCAACGACCGGCGCGAGAGCGACAAGGATGTGGCGGGCGTGGTGCAGTCCATCCTGGCACGCGTGAAGGCCGAAGGTGACGCCGCGCTGGCCGAACTCACCCGCCGGTATGACGGGTTCGATCCGCAAGTGGATGGCTGGCAGATCGGCCGCGATGTGTGCGAGGCCGCCTTTCACGATCTCGACCCGGTGCTGCGCGCCGCACTGGAAACCGCGGCGCAGCGCATCCGCGCCTATCACGAAGCGCAATTGCCCGAAAACCGCGACTATACCGACGCGGCGGGCGTGCGGCTGGGTGCGCGCTGGGGCGCAGTGGAGGCGGCAGGCCTTTACGTGCCCGGCGGCCGCGCGGCCTATCCTTCCAGCCTGCTGATGAACGCGATCCCGGCCAAGGTGGCGGGCGTCGATCGGCTGGTGGTGACAACCCCCACGCCCAAGGGGGAGGTCAACCCGTTGGTGCTGGCCGCGGCGCATCTGGCGGGCGTCGATGAAATCTGGCGCGTGGGCGGCGCACAGGCGGTTGCCGCGCTTGCCTATGGCACCGACATGATTGCGCCGGTCGATGTAATCACCGGGCCGGGCAATGCCTTTGTGGCCGAAGCCAAGCGCCAGCTCTACGGCGTTGTGGGCATCGACATGGTGGCAGGCCCCAGCGAGATTCTGGTTATTTCCGATGCCAAATCCGATCCGGACTGGATTGCCGCCGACCTGCTCAGCCAGGCGGAGCATGATCCCTCCTCGCAATCGATCCTGATTACCGATGACATGGGTTTTGCCCGGCTGGTGGAGGATGCGGTGGATGTGATGTGCGCCGGCCTTCCCACCAACCGCACCGCCCGCGCCAGTTGGGATGATCACGGCGTCATCATCGTGGTGGACGACCTGCTGGCCGAAGCCCCTGCGCTGGCCAACCGGCTGGCGGCAGAGCACGTGGAACTGGCGGTGGACGATCCCGAACCCTTGTTCGCCACCATTCGCCATGCCGGCAGCGTGTTTCTGGGGCGCCACACGCCCGAAGCGGTGGGCGATTATGTCGCCGGGCCGAACCATGTGCTGCCCACCGGGCGGCGCGCGCGTTTTTCCAGCGGGCTTTCGGTGCTGGATTTCATGAAGCGCACCAGCTTTATCGCGCTGGACGAGGCGGCCTTGCGCGCCATCGGCCCCGCTGCCGTGGCGCTGGCCGATGCAGAAGGGCTTCCCGCGCACGCCAAATCGGTGCAGGTGCGCCTGTAATGACCAAAGCTGCCCGCTCCACCGCCCGTTCCGCCGCCCGGCTTGCCGCCGTGCAGGCGCTGTATCAGCACCAGATGGAAGGCACGCCGCAAGCGCGCCTGCTCGACGAGTTCCACCAGCACCGTCTGGGCCGCGAGATCGAGGATGTGCATTACGCCGATGCCGAAGTCGCTTTCTTCGACGATGTGGTGATCGGCGCGATTGCCCGGCTGGAGGAGATCGACGCGCTGGTTGCCTCCAAGCTGGCCGAAGGCTGGACACTGGCCCGGCTGGACAAGACCATGGTGCAGATCCTGCGCGCAGGCACCTACGAACTGCTCGCCCGCGCCGATGTGCCCACGGGCGCGGCGATCAGCGAATATGTCGATGTCGCCCACGCCTTCTTTGACGAGCGCGAGGCGAAATTCGTCAACGGGGTGCTGGATGCCGTGGCGAAACAGGTGCGGTGAGCCGCGAGGCTGCCTTCATTCAATCACTGCGCGCAATCGCCCGCCACCCCGCCGCGCGCAATCTGGACGATGATTGCGCCGTGCTGGAATTGGGCAGCGAGACGCTGATCCTGACGCACGACATGATGGTGGAAGGCACGCATTACCTTCCCACCGCTACCCATGGCGCCGACATGGCCGACGTGGCGTGGAAGCTGGTCGCCACCAATCTGTCCGATCTGGCCGCCAAGGGTGCGCAGCCGCTCGGCGTGCTGGTGGGGCATATGCTGGGAACAGGTGACGACCGCTTTGCCGAAGGTTTGGCCGAGGTGCTGGCCCGCTATGATGTGCCGCTGCTGGGCGGCGATACGGTTTCGGGGAGCGGGCCGAAATCGCACGGCCTCACCGCCATTGGCCGCGCCACGCATACGCCAGTGCCTGCGCGCAGCGGGGCAAGGCCGGGTGATGCGGTGTGGGTCACGGGCACGCTGGGCCGGGCCATGCTGGGCTATGAAGCCTTGCGGAACGGGACAGCCGCGGACAGCAGCGCCTATCGCCGCCCGGTGCCTTTGCTGGCCGAAGGCCGCGCGCTTGCCCCGCGCGTCACCGCGATGATGGATGTGTCCGACGGGTTGCTGCTCGATGCGTTCCGGATGGCGCAGGCAAGCGGCGTGGCGATTGCGCTGGACAGCGCTTCGGTGCCGCTCGCTGCCCCGTCAAGGCCGCTCGACTGCATGACCTGGGGTGATGATTACGAACTGCTCTTCACCCTGCCCCCGGACACCTCGCCGCCTGTGCCGGCCACACGGATCGGCATTGTGGAGCCGCAGGGCTTTGCCCCGCTGTTTCTGGACGGGGAACCGCTGGTGAACCCCGAAGGCCTTGGATACGCCCACAATAGCTAGCAAGGCAGGGGCTATCCCCAGCCAATCCCTTTTGCCCTTGCGCCTGCCTCCCGTCACCGATAGCCCTATGCACTGCTGCGGACCCGGGAAAACCGGGCCGCTTTCTTCTGGGAAGGGGGTAAACGGGTCATGGACCTCGTTGTTGTATCAATCATTCTGGGGGCGCTGGCCGTGGTTTACGGCTTCGTCACCTCCCGCCAGGTGCTGGGCGCCGATGCGGGCTCTGCCAAGATGCAGGAAATCGCCGCCGCCATTCAGGAAGGGGCGCAAGCCTATCTGAAGCGGCAATATACCACCATCGCAGGCGTCGGCGTGGTGGTGGCCGTGCTGGTCTTCGTGTTCCTTGACGCGGTGGCCGCCGCCGGTTTCGTGATCGGCGCGATCCTTTCGGGCGTCGCGGGCTTCATCGGCATGAACATTTCGGTGAAGGCCAATGTGCGCACGGCGCAGGCCGCCAGCACCGGATTGCAGGCGGGCCTGACGATGGCCTTCCGCGCGGGCGCGATTACCGGCCTGCTGGTCGCGGGCCTTGCCCTGCTGGCGATTGCGGTGTTCTACTGGTATCTGACCGGCCCCGGCGGATACACGGTGGGCGGCGAAGATCGCCACGTGGTCGACGGCTTGGTCGGCCTCGCCTTTGGTGCCTCGCTCATCTCCATCTTCGCGCGCCTTGGCGGCGGCATCTTCACCAAGGCGGCCGATGTGGGCGCCGATCTGGTGGGCAAGGTCGAAGCGGGCATTCCAGAGGATGACCCGCGCAACCCCGCCGTGATCGCGGACAATGTGGGCGACAATGTGGGCGATTGCGCCGGCATGGCGGCCGATCTTTTCGAAACCTATGTCGTCACCGTGGGGGCCACCATGGTGCTCACCGCGCTGCTGCTGAAGGGTGCGGGCGATCTGCTTTCGCCGCTGATGGCGCTGCCGCTGCTGATTGGCGGCGTGTGCATCGTCACCAGCATCATCGGCACCTATTTCGTGAAGCTGGGCAAGAGCGGCCCCGGCGCAACGAATGTGATGGGCGCGATGTACAAGGGCTTCCTCGTGTCCGCCGTGCTGGCCATTCCGGCCATCTGGTTCGCCACCGATTATGCCATTGGCACCGCATCGGTCATTCCGGGCACTGAGTTCACGGGCCGGGCGCTGTTCTATTGCGCGCTGCTGGGGCTGGTCATCACCGGCCTCATCATCTGGATCACCGAATATTACACCGGCACGGCCTACCGCCCGGTGCGCAGCATCGCCAAGGCATCGGAAACGGGCCACGGCACCAATGTGATTCAGGGCCTCGCCATCAGCCTTGAAGCAACCGCCCTGCCCACCATCGTGATCGTGGCGGGCATTATCATCGCCTACAACATCGCCGGTCTGATTGGCATTGCCTATGGCGCAACCGCGATGCTGGCGCTGGCGGGCATGGTCGTGGCGCTCGACGCTTACGGCCCTGTTACCGACAATGCCGGCGGCATTGCCGAAATGGCCGGACTGGACGAGAGCGTGCGCGAAAAGACCGACCTGCTCGATGCTGTGGGCAACACCACCAAGGCCGTGACCAAGGGCTATGCCATCGGTTCGGCGGGCCTTGGCGCATTGGTGTTGTTTGCCGCCTATACCACCGACCTGAAGGAGTTCTTCCCCACGCTGACCGTCAATTTCAGTCTGGAGAACCCCTATGTCATCGTGGGCCTGCTGCTGGGCGCTTTGCTGCCCTATCTGTTCGGCGCCATGGGCATGACGGCGGTGGGCCGCGCGGCGGGCGATGTGGTGATCGACGTGCGCGACCAGTTCCGCAATGATCCGGGCATCATGGCGGGCACCAGCAAGCCCAACTATGCCCGCACGGTGGACCTCGTCACCAAGGCGGCGATCAAGGAAATGATCATCCCCAGCCTGCTGCCGGTGCTGGCCCCGGTGGTAGTCTATTTCGTGATCAACGCGGTAGCGGGGCAGGAAAACGCCTTTGCGGCCGTTGGCGCCTTGCTGCTGGGGGTGATCGTGGGCGGCCTTTTCGTGGCGCTTTCGATGACCGCCGGCGGCGGCGCGTGGGACAATGCGAAAAAGTTTATCGAGGACGGCAATCACGGCGGCAAGGGCAGCGAAGCCCACAAGGCTGCCGTGACGGGCGATACGGTGGGCGATCCCTACAAGGATACCGCCGGCCCGGCCGTCAACCCGATGATCAAGATCACCAATATCGTGGCGCTGCTGCTGCTGGCGGCGCTCGCCTGACATATAATTGTCATATTTTGGTCGCTTCCGCCCTGCCCGGCAAAATCGCCGGGCAGGGTTTTCTTTACCTTTTGCCTTAAGCCTTCCTTCGCTGCGCCGTCCTAAAAGTTAACGGACGGATGCAGGGGGCATCCGGGAAAAGGGTTAAGATCGTTGGCCGCATTTGCGCCATTTCCTGCGACAATTCTTACCGGCTCGCCAGCAAATCCTAAGAATGTGAGCGTTACCAGAAGCGCTCCCTTCGTGGAGGTGCGGCGCTGGGCCGATGCCGATTGCCCCCTTTTCCGCGCCGCGTGGGATGCGCTGGCCGCTGCGGCAGGCGAACCCAATCCCTTTTACGAAAGCTGGTATCTTCTTCCCTCGCTGCGGGCACTTGATCCGGCAGGCGAAGTCGCGCTGTTGTGCCTGCATGAAGCGGGGGGCGAACTGGCGGGCGTGATGCCGCTGCGCCTTTACCCCTCCTATTACGGTTATCCCCTGAAGCACTGGCGCAACTGGGTGCATGACCAATGCTTTTGCGGGCAGCCGCTGGTGGTGCGCGGGATGGAGCGGGTGTTCTGGCGCGCGGCACTGGAATGGTGCGATGCGAACAATTCGGGCGGCCTGTTCCTTCACCTGCTGCAAATGCCCGCCAGCGGCCCGTTGCATGATGCCTTGAAGGCCGAACTCGCCGCGCAAGGCCGCCCCGCGGCCACCGTGCTGGAGGAAAGGCGTGCGCTGATCGCCACGCAGGCGTCGCCCGAAGATTACCTCGCCGCCTCGCTGACGGGCAAGAAGCGCAAGGAATTGCGCCGCCAATACCGGCGCCTTGCAGAGATCGGCACGCTGGAGATCGTGCGCTGTCGCAGCGCGGAAGATATTGCCGCGTGGACCAACGCCTTCCTGGCGCTGGAAGCCGCGGGCTGGAAAGGCCGCGCCGGCTCTGCCCTGGCCGATGATCCGGCCCACGCAGCGCTGTTCCGCGAAAGCCTGCTGGAAGCCGCGCGGCGCGGGCGCGTGGAACGGCTGACCTTGCTGCTCGACCACCGGCCGATCGCGATGCTGGCGACCTTCCTTACCCCGCCGGGCGCCTATGCCTACAAGACGGCCTTTGACGAGGCCTTCGCCCGCTATTCGCCCGGCGTGCTGCTGCAATGCGAGGCGATGAATCTGGTGGCCGATCCGGCGATTGACTGGATCGACAGCTGTGCTGCGCCCGATCACGCGATGATCGATCACATCTGGCGCGAAAGGCGGCGCATGGCGCGCCACTCCATCGGCATCGGCGGCCCGCTGCGCCGCACCCTCTTCCGCCTGCTGGCATGGCGCGAGAACGGGCATTTGCCAGGGGGAATATCATGATGGAAAAGCCCATTGGGCGCCCTGCCGCACCGCGCCCTTCGGGTGATGTGTTCTGCCCGGCATCCCGTGCTGATTTCGCCGCCTCCTATCCCGAAGGTGCGCACACGCTGATGCACGAACTTGCAGGGCATCCGCTGCTGGAACTGGAAGCGCTGGCCCTGCTTGCCGAAAGCCTGCCTGCGGCCAGCATCGAGTATAATCGCGGCGATCTGCCGGTAGGGGTTGACGGAAAGCCGGGGCCAACCGGCCTTTCCATCGGCGAAACCATCCGCCGCGCGGAAACCAGCAACAGTTGGGCCGTGCTCAAGAATGTGGAGCAAAACCCGGCCTACCGTGCGCTGCTGCTCGACCTGCTGGACGAGTTGCGCCCGGTCATTGAACGGCGCACGGGCCGCATCCTCAAGCCGCAGGCTTTCATCTTCGTGTCCAGCCCCGATGCGGTCACGCCTTATCATTTCGACCCCGAGCACAACATTCTGATGCAATTGCGCGGGGAAAAGGTGATGACGATCTTCCCCGCCGGCGCCAGCCGCTTTGCGCCGGACGAGGTGCACGAAGGCTATCACCTTGGCGGTGGGCGCGAACTGGGCTGGAAGGACGAGTTCCGCCGCCACGGCGTGCCTTTCGAACTGGTGCAGGGGCAGGCAATCTATGTCCCTGTCATGGCACCGCATTTTGTGAAGAACGGGCCGCGTGTTTCGGTATCGCTGTCCATTACATGGCGCAGTGACTGGAGCTTTGCCGAAGCAGATGCGCGTGCTTTCAATGGTTTGCTGCGCAAGTGGGGTTTCAAACCCCGCCCGCCCAAACGGTGGCCGGGGCGCAACACTGCCAAGGCGCTGGCGTGGCGCCTGCTGCGCCGTTTGGTCCGCAGTGATTGACGAACGCGCCCTTGCCGCCCATTGGCAATGGCCATGTTGTCCCAGCGCCCGAATCCGACTCCGGAGGAACTCGTCGCCGACCTGATGCTGCTGCTCGATCTGGAGCCGCGCGGGGGTGATCTGTTCATTGGCCGTCGCCATCCCGAAGGCATGGGCCGCGTATTCGGCGGGCAGGCGATTGCGCAGGCCTTGGGCGCGGCGCGGCGCACGGTTCCGGCGGAACGCTACACCCATTCGATCCACGCCTATTTCCTGCGGCCGGGCAATGACGAATACCCCATCGAATTTCGGGTGAAGCGCGATCTGGATGGCCGCAGCTTTTCCAACCGCCGCGTGGTGGCCAGCCAGCGCGGGGAGCCGATCCTGAACCTGACCGCCAGCTTCCACCTTCCGCAGGAAGGGCTGTCGCATCAGGATGCGCAGATGCCCGATGTGCCGCCACCCGAAGCGCTGCGCCCCGATGCCGAAATCCGTCAGGAAGTAGCTGAAACACTGCCCGATGGCCCGATCAAGAAGCTGCTGCTGCGCCCGCGGGCGATTGATTTCCGCTCGGTGGAACCGCGCGACTGGCTCGACCCGCACGTGCGCGAACCGCGCGCACATTGCTGGTTCAAGACGGTGGGCCCGCTGCCCGATTACCGCCCGATTCACCGCGCGGTATTGGCCTATACTTCGGACTTCCAATTGCTCAGCACGGCGATCCAGCCGCATGGCCTTTCTATGCATATCGGCCAGGTGAAAGCCGCCAGCATCGATCACGCCGTGTGGTTCCATGGCGATTTCCGCGCCGATGACTGGTTGCTCTATGTCACCGACAGCCCGTGGTCGGGGATGTCGCGCGGCTTTGGGCGGGGGCAGATCTTCACCCGCGATGGTCGCCTTGTCGCCAGCGTGGCGCAGGAAGGGATGATGCGGCCTACGGGTCGCTGATCACGGGGCGCTGAAATCAGCGGGCAGCGTTATCTGCCCTTCCCACACCGGATCACGCGCCGATGTGCCCAGCCGTAGGGCATAGGTTCCCGCCGCCAGCCGCCATTGCCGCGCCGCGCTGTCCCAATGGCGCAGTTCGCTCAGCGGCACGCGGATCGTGTGCGATTGCGCTTCGCCCGGACCAAGGCGCAGGCTGGCAAAGCCCTTGAGCTGCCACGGTGGCGAACCAGCGCCCGCAGGCAAGCCGACATACAGCTGTGGCACGGCCGTTCCCGCGCGCGTGCTGCGGTTGGCAAGGCGAAGTTGCACCTCCAGCTCCTGCCGATCGGCAGAAAGGCGAGCGCCCAGCACCTCCATCCCGATATCGGCATAGGACAGGCCGTAGCCGAAGGGGAACAGCGGCTCCTGCCCCGCCGCGTCGAAGAAGCGATAGCCGACGAACACGCCTTCATCATACAGCGCATCGCCCAGCGCGCCGGTGACAGGGTCGATCAGGCCGGGCATCTGATAGGGCTTTGTGCCCGCGCCCTGCGTCGCATCGGCAGGGAAGGTTATGGGCAAGCGGCCGCCCGGATCGCGATCACCGAACAGCAGCCCCGCCACTGCCGGGCCAAAGGCATCGCCGGGGTGCCACATCGCCAGAACGCCCGCCACATCATCCAGCCACGGCATCGCCACCGGCCCACCGGTGTTGAGCACCACCACGGTGCGCGGATTGACGGCGGCAACGGCAGCAATCAGCCGATCCTGATCGCCCTGAAGCGACAGGCTGATCCGGTCCATCCCCTCGCCCACCAATTCGCCTGCAAACACCACCGCAACATCGGCCGCACGCGCCGCTTCCACTGCTTGAGCGATCAGATCGTCGGGTCCCGCATGGCCGAAACGCAGGGTGAGCCCCATTTCCATCCCAAACATCGCCATCCGCTCGGCACGCAAGGCGGCGCGCGGTGTGTAGTCGATGCGGATTTCGACCGGCTGGCCCGCACGCAGTTCGACATTGGCAAAAATGGCATTGCCGAAATCGGCGTGCTCGAACGTGCCCACCTCCTTGCCGTCGATCCACAGCCGCGCGCTGCCCGATCCGTGCAGGGTGAATCGGTGGACGCCGCCCGTCGCGGGCGTAAAGCTGCTGTCATAGCGCACCGACCACTGGTTGCGCCCCGGCAGGCCCGCCGGTGCAGCGGCGAGCGCGGGATCGGCCACTACGGCCTCGCCCAGCAATTCCCCGGCAAAACCCAGATCGGCGCTGGCGTAATAGCGGGCGCGAAATCCCGCCTGCCCGCCTGGCGCGGTAAACTGCGCGGGGTCAGGCGGAGGCAAGGCAGAAAGGCCCAGCGTGCCGGGCGCATAGTTTACCGCTACGCCATCCCCTGCTCTCGCCGCAATTGCCGGGAACGCGGGCGCGAAATGCGCCGCCTCCACGAAAGGCGAGCCTTGCAGCGCCACCACCGCCGCCTCGCTCGCCTGCGGGCCGATCACCGCGATGGAACGGACATCCGGCCCCAGCGGAAGCACGCCGCCCGCATTGCGCAGCAGAACAGCGCCCGCCGCGATGATATCCGCCGCGGCCGCGCGGTGGGCGGGTGTGGAGACATTGTCGGCCATGCGCACCGGCGGATTGTCATACAGGCCCAGCCGGAAATGCGGGATCAGGCGGCGCAGCACCATGTCGTCAATGCGGGCCATCGGCACTTCGCCATCCCGCACCGCATCCGCCAGCGGCTTTTCGTGGGCGAGCGCGGCGTTGAAGGTGCTCGGCCCCCACGATCCGCTGTCGAGGCCCGCCAGAACAGCGCGGGTGATCGATCGCTGCGCGCTTGGGAAGTCCGGCCCGACATAGCCATCAAAGCCCCATTCGACTTTCAGAATATCAAACAATTGCGGATGCTCGCAGGCGAACACGCCGTTGATGCGCGGGAAGCTGCACATCACCCCGCCCGCGCCGCCGCGCCGCACGGCGGCTTCGAAACCGGGCAAGTAGATTTCCCGCATCGCCCGTTCGGACACGATATTGTTGCCCACCGGGCCAGAGCCGGAAGGCTGGTCGCCCACGCGGCCTGCATCCTGCGAATAGACGGCGTAATGCTTCATCATGGTCAGCACGCCGCCTTCAGTCAGCGCGCCCACTTGCGCGGCGGCCATTTCGGCGGTGAGGAAGGGGTCTTCACCCATGCTTTCGGCAAGGCGACCGAACCGCCAGTTGCGGGCAATGTCGTAGGCCGGGCCAAGGATCGTGCCGGTGCCCGCCGCACGGAATTCCGCCGCCACTATGCGCCCGTAAAGCGCCGCGATCTCCGGGTTGAAGCTGGCCGCCACGGTCAGCGGCGCGGGCATGGCGGTGGCGACCGCGCCGCGCGTCAGCCCCGCCGGGCCATCCGCACCCGCAATCACAGGCAGGCCCAGTTCGCGCGCCACATCGCGCACTTGCGGTGCGTTTTCATCCGCGCCCACATCAAGGCCGTAGCTGAGGCCGCCGAGGAACAGCAGCTTCTCCTCCAGCGTAGCAAACTGGCCGAGGACGAACCGCGCGCGGCATTCGGGGGAATAGCTGGTGTTCCACCACGGGGCAGCTTCGCCCGGTTCAGCGCCGCAATCCGCGCCTTGCGTTGCCCAGATTTCGGCCGAAGCAGAGGTTTGCGCATGGACTGGAACACACAGCGACACAAAGGCACCCAACGCTGCCGAAGCAGCCAAAGCCTTCACCAAACGCGCCATACGCCGATCCTCCCCACAGTAACGGGCGTTATAATCACGAAGAGCCGCAGGTCAAACCGCCGATCACCCGCCCGGATGGTAGAAATCGTAGATCGCTTGCGCCACGCTTTCACTCACCCCTGGCACCCGCTTCAGATCATCGAGCGCGGCGGCGCGCACTTTGCTGGCGGTGCCGAAATGCAGCAGCAGCGCGCGCTTGCGCGCCGGGCCGATGCCGGGAATCTCGTCCAGCGGGCTGGCAGTTATCGCGCGGCTGCGCTTGTCGCGGTGCGCGCCGATGGCAAAGCGGTGCACCTCGTCACGCAGGCGCTGGGCGAGGAAAAGGACCGGCGAATTCGTCGGCAGCGTCTTTTCGCGCCCATCGGGGAAATGGAACACCTCGCGCCCTTCGCGCCCGTGATGCGGCCCCTTGGCAATGGCGATTAAGGGCACGTCCTCGATCCCCATTTCCTCCAGCGTGTCGCGCACCGCGCTCATCTGCCCCTTGCCGCCGTCGATCAGCACCAGATCGGGCCACATACCGCCCGCACGATCCGGATCTTCCTCCAGCACGCGGGCAAAGCGGCGCTGCATCACTTCGCGCATCATCGCAAAGTCATCGTTCGTCTGTGCGGCCTTGATGTTGAACTTGCGATACTGGTTTTTCAGGAAGCCTTCCGGCCCGGCCACCACCATCGCGCCCAGCGCCTTGGTGCCCTGGATATGGCTGTTGTCGTAGATTTCGACGCGCGCCGGCACATCGGACAGTTCGAGAAACTCGGCCAGCTCGCGCCAGGTCTTGGCCTTCGTTCCGCTTTCGGCCAGCCGCCGCTCCAGCGCTTCTGTCGCATTGCGGCTGGCCTGCGCCATCAGGCGGCGGCGGTCGCCGCGTTGTGGCACCGAAATCTCGACCTTGCGGCCCGCCAGTTCCCCGAGCGCCTGTTCGAGCAAGGCGCAATCGGGCAATTCGCGGTCCACCAGCACCATGCGCGGCGGGGGCACTTCTTCGTAGAATTGCATGAGCACGCGGGCGAGCACCTCGTCCTCGGCCACATCCTGCGTATGCGCAGGGAAGAAGGCGCGGTGGCCCCAGTTCTGGCCGCCGCGTATGAAGAAGCTCTGCACCGCGATCGTGCCGCCCTTTGCCGCCAGCGCGAAGACATCGGCATCGCCCACCCCTTCGGCATTGATCGCCTGCGTGCCCTGGATGAAAGTCGCGGCGCGCAGCCGGTCGCGCAGCATGGCGGCGGTTTCAAAATCAAGCGCTTCGGCGGCGGCGGCCATCTGCGCTTCGATGCGGCGCTGCACCGCGTCGCTCTTGCCGGACAGGAACTCCTTCGCCTCGGCCAGCAATTCGTCATAGCCCGCCTTGTCGATCCGCCCGACGCAGGGGGCCGAGCAGCGCTTGATCTGGTAAAGCAGGCACGGCCGGTCACGCCGGGAAAAGAAGCTGTCGGTGCAGCTTCGCAGCAGGAACAGCTTTTGCAGCGCGTTGATCGTGGTGTTCACGCTGCCCGCGCTGGCAAAGGGGCCGTAATAGGCGCCCTTGTGCCGCCGCGCGCCGCGGTGCTTCATGATGCGGGGAAAATCATGCCCGTCGCGCAGCAGGATGAAGGGGAAGCTTTTGTCATCGCGCAGCAGCACATTGTAAGGCGGGCGGAACCGCTTGATGAACTGCGCTTCGAGCAGCAGCGCCTCGGCTTCGGAATTGGTGGTGACGATTTCCATGCTGCGCGTCTGGCTGACCATGCGCTGCAACCGGTTGGTGAGGTTTGCGACCTGCGTGTAATGCGCCACCCGGTTCTTCAGCGCGCGCGCCTTGCCGACATAGAGCACATCGCCGCGCGCATCGAGCATCCGGTACACGCCGGGGCGCGGTTTCAGCGTCTTTACCACATTGCGGATCGCCTCCACCCCGGCGGCCAGGTCGGGCTTGTCGCCCGCGCCCGAACCGCCACGCACCGTGCTGGCGGCGCGTTCCTCGTGGAAGCGTTCCTTGCCGCGCGGATCAAATGGCCTTCCGGACTTGGTGTCGGAACGGCTTTCGGCGCGGTTTTCGGGCGGGGTTTCGGACATGGCCCGCCACAGATAGGCAGGCCGCGCGCGCCGCACAATCGCCCGGCGGCAACATCTCCCCCACCCGCTGCGCCGCAGGTTGCACAAAACCTATGGAATCGCGCGTAACTGAAAGCGCGCCGCAACCCCGCCGTTCTGTGCGGCATGACCTACGCATCCCCATATCCCGAAATGCCTGACAACACGGGCGGATTGCTCAGCTGGCTGGGCTTTGGCCGCCAGCCGCGCCCGGCCGAAATACCGTCCGTCCCGTCCGTCCCGGTGGCGGATGATGCGTCGCAGCGCGCGCGGCGCCATCTGCTCGAACAGGTCAGCGCCTTCCTGCTGGAGAACGGGCTGGAAGTGACCGCGCAGAATCTGGTGACCGCGCACGGCATCTTCTCGGGCCTCAATCCAGGTCTGCGACGGCAAGTGCAGGCGAAGCGCGAAAGCGGTTGCCCGATCACGCAGGCCTGGCTGGACCGGGCGAGCGCCAATGATGCACTCGACGGAGACCAGTTCGTGAAGCAACTGGTCAGCCAGCTGGAACAGGGCATTGCCAGTTTCTCGCGCTCCACCAGCAATGCCCGCTCGGCCACGCGCACCTATGGCGATGCGCTGGCGCAGCACGTCGGCGAATTGGAAGCCGCCCCGCCCGATGCCGGAACGATCATCACCGAACTGGCGCAATATGCCCGCGCCATGCTCGAACGGTCGCGCAAGGCGGAGGCGGAACTGCGCCAATCCGAGCAGGAAGCCGCCAGCCTGCGCCGCAATCTGGACCGCGCGCGGCGCGATGCAGAAGTCGATTTCCTGACCGGCCTGCCCAACCGCCGGGCCTTCGAATCCGCGCTGGAACGGCACCGCAGTGAAGCGGCGGAAATGGGCGAGCCCTTGTGCGTGGCTTTTTGCGATATCGACCACTTCAAGCTGGTCAACGACACGCACGGCCACGAAGCGGGCGACCGCATTTTGTGCGTGGTGGCCAAGACGCTGTCGCAGATTTCGGGCGAGAAATGCCACATCGCGCGCCACGGCGGCGAGGAATTCGTGATGCTGTTTCGCGGATTATCGACCGAAGAAGCCTTTGAACTGCTCGACAATGCCCGCGCCGAACTGGCTGCGCGCAAGCTGGTGAACCGGCGCACGGAATTGCCGTTTGGGCAGGTGACATTCTCGGGCGGGATTGCCGATGTCTTTGCCTATGCCGATGCACGGCTGGCGCTGGCGGCGGCGGACGAGGCGCTCTATCGCGCCAAGGAAGCGGGTCGCAACCGCATCATGCTGGCCAAGAAGGAAGGCTGACAGGCTTTCGCAGGCGGACAAACGCCCCTAACGGCAGGGCATGGCCGAAACTTTTGATGCGATTATTCTGGGCGGCGGGGCGGCGGGTCTGTTCTGCGCTGCCGTGGCCGTGCAGCGCGGGCGAAATGTGCTGGTGCTCGAAAAAGGGGAGCGCGTGGGCGCGAAGATCCTGATTTCGGGCGGCGGGCGCTGCAATTTCACCAATATCGGGGCGGGGCCGGGCAATTACCTGTCGGCCAATCCGCATTTCTGCAAATCGGCGCTGAGCCGCTACACCCCGCGCGACTTCCTCGATCTGGTGGAACGGCATGGGATTGCCTGGCATGAAAAGACGCTGGGGCAATTGTTCTGCGATGGCAGCGCAAAGCAGATCGTGGAAATGCTGCTGGCCGAATGTGCCGCCGGGCCGGGCTTGGGCGATATTCGCTGCCATCAGCATATTGCCTCGGTAGGGCGGGACGAGGCGGGCTTTACCGTCACCACGCAGGACGGCGTGTTCACGGCGCCCCGGCTTGTCATCGCCACCGGCGGGCCGTCGATTCCCAAGATGGGGGCGAGCGATTTCGCCTACCGTCTGGCGCGGCAATTCGGCCTCAAGGTGGTGGAACCGCGCCCCGCGCTTGTTCCGCTGACACTGGGGGGCGAGGAAGTGCTGTTCCGCGAATTGTCAGGGGTCGCCGCCCCGGTGGAAGCGCGCGCCAACAAGGCCGCCTTCCGCGAGGCGGCGCTGTTCACGCACAGGGGATTGTCGGGCCCGGCGATCCTGCAGGTTTCCAGCTACTGGAAGCCGGGCGATCCGGTGGAGGTGAACCTGTTGCCCGATGCCGCGCCCGATTGGCTGCTGGCTGCCAAGCGCGCGCGCCCCTCCGCCACTTTGCGCACGCTGCTGCGCGAGGAATTGCCGCAGCGTCTGGCCGATGTGCTGGCCGACCAACTGGGTATCGGCACTGATCTGGGCAATGCGCCCGACAAGGCGCTGCGCGCGGCGCAGGAACGGCTGGCGCGCTGGCGGTTTCATCCCAATGGCACCGAAGGCTATGCCAAGGCCGAAGTTACCGCCGGGGGCATTTCCACCGCCGAACTGTCCTCGCAAACCATGGAAGCGCGCCGCGTGCCCGGCCTGTTCGCCATTGGCGAGGCGGTGGATGTGACCGGCTGGCTGGGCGGTTACAACTTCCAGTGGGCCTGGGCGAGCGGGTTTGCCGCTGCCCAAGCCCTCTGAAAGCGGATCAGAACAACTTCCGGAACTCGATCTCGAAGCTGCGGCCCACCGGATCGATCAGGAACGGCTGATACCGCAGCGGCACCAGGCCGGCGCTGTCGGTCACGCGCTGGCGGGCGTTGAAGATGTTGTCGACATCGAAGCTGATGCGCGATCCCGCCAGGAAGGGTATCGCCTCCACCAGCTTTGTCCGCTGGCCCAAATCGACGAAGCTGCGCACATTCAGCGTGAAATAATCGTTGAATGTCAGATCGGTGCTGCCCGGAAGGCCCGTGCCGTTGATGCGCGATTTGCCCGTATAGGTGCCGTTCCAGATCAGGCCATAGCCGTTGTAGAACGTGCCCACACGCAGATTGCCGCTGTGCCGCGCCTGCCCGCCGCCCGACAGCGCATCGCCATCAAGCAGGTCGAGAACCGGGCCACCCGGCGCGATCAGCACGTCGTTGCGCAATTCCAGATTGTATTGCAGGTTCACGAACCAGCGTCCCGCCGCGCCGCCGCCGCCGCCGCCGAAGCGGCCCATGCCGGGGATGCCGCCGCCACCGCCACCAAAGCCGCCTGCACCGGCAGGGGGGCCGCCAGCCGGAGGGCCCGCTGCCGGGGGCGCGCCCGCCGGGGCACCACCCATCGCAAAACCGCCGCCCGCGGCCGGCGCCTGTGCCGGATCGGCGCAGGCCTGTTCCCGCAGATTGGCAAACTCCTGCTCGTCGATCACGCCGTCCTCGCCCGCGAGCCGTTCGAGCAATTGCGGCGGGAAATTGACTGGCTGGCCGTTCGCATCGCGCGGAGGCTCTCCGCCGCTGGCCGCCGCCCGGATCGCCGCGTTCAGCTGTGTGCGCAGCAGCGTTCCATCGCCTTCGCAGAAGGTCGCGCGCATCCGGGCCACCGCTTCAGGGTTGGGGCGGAAGCCCGCGGGCGGGCCATTCGTGCCCATGCCGGTTCCCGCAGCCGCAGGGGCACCCGGCATCCCGGCAAAGCCCCCGACAGCGCCGCCCACCGGCCCACCCGCAGGCCCACTCGCAGGCGCACCGCCGCTCCGCCCGGCGGGAGCGCCGCCACCTTGCGGGGCCGCCGTCCCGATCTGGCCGGAGACGTTAAAGCCGAACTGCAGCCGTTCCTCCTCGCGGGCGGCAAGCGTGATCGGCCGCTGATCGATCTGCACCAGATTGCCCGCCAGATCGCGCGTGACGCGGCTCGGAAAAGCCGCTTCGATCGCTGGCGTCAACACCGGGAAAGCCGCTGCCACATTGCGCGAGGAATTGCGCAGGTAATCGACCGAGAAGCGCGCATTTTCCAGGAACGGCAAGGCCCATTGCGCGCCCAGCTTCCAGTCCTTCTGGCTTTGCGCAGGCAGCAGCGGATTGCCGCCCGAAATCACGGTAACCAGCACCGTTTCGTTGTTCACCAGATCGAATACCGGCACGTTCAGCGTGGCGATTTCGGGATTGCCCAGCTGGCCCAACGATGGCGCGGCATCGCGGTCCACATAGGTAGCGCTGAGCGTCAGCGTTTCGGTGATGCCCCATGAGAGGCCAACATTCCAGTCATACAGCGTGCCGAAATCGGAAAGATGATCGATCCCCGCGCCTGCGTTGAAGCTGATATCGCCCAGCGCCGCGCCGAAATCCTCGGCCCGGCTGGTGATGGGGACAGTGATATTGGCACCGCCATTCACATTGCCGCGCTTCAGCAGTGTCTGCGGGCCGGGATTGCGTGTGTCCTCGCTCTCGATCCGGTTCCAGTTGTATCCGGCGTCCACGGTAACACTGACATCGCCGCCCGGCAGATAAAGCGGCCTTCCCCGCAGCGTGGACAGCGTGTTGGCGGTGGTGGTGCTGGTGCGCGCTTCGTCAAACCCGGCATCGGCAAATGTGCCCAGATCGGCATCGAGCGCCAGCGTGCCATTCGCCGCAGCCGCCACCAGCGCCGCGGTGTTCACGCGGCGCTGAATGGCGCTGTTGGAATTGGACCTGCCGACATCGGCCGTGGTGATCACCTCCCAATCGCCCAGATTGAGTGTGAGGGTTGCCGCACTGGCATAAGAGGTAGAGCGGTTGTCCACGCTCAAGGGATCATCCGCGTTGAAGCTGCGCAGCACCGAATTGCCATCGGGATCGGTCAGCAACACGGTATCAAGACCCTGCAGGCGCAGGCTGTCATCCCGTTCGAACGTGGCATTGACGGCCAGCGAATGATCCGCACCCAGCTTGGTCGACCAGTTCAGCGTGGCTTCCACGCCCGCGCTGTCCGCCACCAGGCTGCGGTAGAGCGCCGGATCGGGATCGGTCGCCAGATCGGGCACCCCGCCCGACTGGATCACGCCGCGTTCCGCCTCGGTCAAAGTGCTCGAATTGTTCCAGCCCAGATTGATGTTGAGCCGCGAATCCCCGGCAATCCGCAGATAGGTGGCTTCCAGATCCTGTGTGGAATAGCCGCCGTCGAAAGGCTGGCCGTAATCACCCTCGATCTCAAAACTGGCATAACTGCGTTTCAGGATCACATTGATCACGCGCTGATCGGCGGAATAGCCATAGCGCAGCGCCACTTCCTCCGGGAAAACCTCGAACTTCTCGATCGCTTCGGGCGGATAGCTGCGCAATTCGCGGAAGGACCCGATGCGCACGCCGTTGACCAGGATCACCGGAAAGCCGCCGCCGCGCCCGCGCGCGCTGGTCACCTGCGGGCCCAGCGCCTGAATCAGATCGGCGATGGAGCTGGCGCCATAGGCCGCAATGTCCGCCTCGCCCAGTTCCAGCAGCGCCGGCTGGGGCGCGTCGACCTGACCGATCAGCCGCGAGCCGAGCACGAAAATGGTGTCGCTGTCGAACGTGTCCGCCTCTGCCGGCTGAGTGGAGGAAGCGCCGTCCTGCGCGGTAACCGGCGCGTCACTGGCCTGAGCAAGGGCTGCCGGGGAACAAGGCAGGGCGATCAGGCCGATGGCGAGCGCACGAAGGCTGGAGGAGGCAGACAGACGCAAGACAAAACTCCCTCAAGATAGCAGCATCCTTCCCCCCGCCGGGCATATGTGCCGCACTGCACAAAGGCACAAGCCACGCCGGGGTAATAAAGTGTCGCACCTGTCGCGTTGATGTATTAGGGCAGCAAGCCGCTACCGCACGTTATCCGTATCGCCCCTTTCCTTTTGCCGCGCCTGCGGCTATGGCGCCCGGCTTGAACGGCAATTGCAATCGGAACCGGATATTACATGGCGAAAGAAGAACTCCTCGAAATGCGCGGCAGGGTGGTGGAATTGCTGCCCAACGCGATGTTCCGGGTAGAGCTTGAAAACGGCCATGAAGTGCTGGGCCATACCGCCGGCCGTATGCGCAAGAATCGCATCCGCGTGCTGGTGGGGGACGAAGTTCTGTGCGAACTGACGCCCTACGACCTGACCAAGGCGCGCATCACTTACCGCTTCATGCCGGGACGCGGCGGCCCCGGCCCGCAATAAGCGGGGGCCGGCATGGCCACCCTGCCCGAACAGCCTGCGCTTATCCTGGCATCCGCCAGCCCGCGCCGCCGCGACCTGCTGGCGCGTCTCGGCATTGATCCGCAGCACATCTGCGCCGCCGATATCGACGAAACGCCGCTGAAGGCCGAATTGCCGCGTGTCTACGCGCAGCGCATGGCACGCGAGAAGGCGCAAGCTGCCGCCGATCCCAACGCTTTCGTGCTGGCGGGCGACACAGTGGTTGCCTGCGGGCGCCGCATCCTGCCCAAGGCGGAGGACGAAGCGACCGCGCGCGCCTGCCTCCAGCTGCTGTCGGGCCGCCGCCACACGGTGCTCTCCGCCATCGCCCTGCGCGCACCCGATGGAACGATGCGCGAACGGCTGAGCGAAACCAAGGTGCGCTTCAAGGGGCTGAGCGAGGCCGAAATTGCCGCCTATATCGCCAGCGGCGAATGGCAGGGCAAGGCGGGCGGATACGCCATTCAGGGCCGTGCCGAGGGATTGATTGCGTGGATCGCGGGCAGCCATTCGGGCGTGGTGGGCCTGCCGCTGTTCGATACGCGCGCCTTGCTCAAATCGGCGGGCTTCCCAATTGGCTAGGGCGATGGGGGCTAACTGGCTGATCGAGGACGGTATTGGCGAGGAGCGCGCACTTCTGGTCGAAAACGGGCAAGCGCTGGCAGCTGCCGTGCGCTGGCCGGGCGAACTGGAAGCGGGTTTGATCGAGGACGCCTTGCTCGTCGCCAAACCCCGCACATCGCCGCGCGGGCGGGCGCGCTTTGCCAGCGGCGAGGAAGCACTGGTCGACCGCCTGCCGCCCTCCGCCAGCGAAGGCGCGCGCCTTCGGCTGCAAGTGACCCGCAGCCGCATGGGCGAAGGGCGCCGCGTCAAGCTGGCGCAGGCCCGGCCCACACAGGCCGAACCGCGCCCCGCCCCCACTTTGGCCGAGCGGACGGGCGGACGCCTTGTTCGGCGCTTTCCTGCCGGCCTGTGGGAAGATGTGCTCGACGATGCGCGCGAAGGTCTGGTCACCTTTGCTGGCGGCTCGCTCATCCTGACGCCCACCCCGGCAATGACGCTGGTGGATGTGGATGGCACGCTGCCCCCGCGCGCGCTGGCGCTCGCTGCCATTGACCCGCTGGCCGCTGCGATTGCGCGGATGGGACTTGGCGGGGTGATCGGCATCGATTTCCCCACGCTGCAAGCCAGGGACGATCGCAAGGCGGTGGACGTCAATCTGGAAGCCGCACTGGCCGATTTCGATCACGAACGAACCGCGATGAACGGCTTTGGCTTTGTGCAATTGGTGGCGCGGCTCGAACGCCCATCCCTTCTGCACCGCGCCGCGTTTGATCCGGCGGGCTTCGCCGCGCGCGCGCTGCTGCGACAGGCCGAAATGCTGGATGGTGGGGGCCGCATCGAGCTTGCCGCGCATCCCGCCGTGCTGGCGCGCATCGGGGCAGACTGGCAGGCCGAACTGGCGCGGCGCAGCGGGCGGCAAGTGGTTCTGCGCGAGGCGGCAGGCCTTGCGATCAGCGGGGGCCATGCCCAACTGATCGCCATATGACCGCCGCTTCCCGCCCCTGCCCCATCTGCCGTGCCCCGCGAATCGAACAATTCGCACCCTTCTGCTCGCAGCGCTGCCGCGACCGCGATCTGGCGCGCTGGTTTTCCGATTCCTATGCCGTGCCGGGAGAGCCGGTCAGCCCGGATGATCTGGCAGGTAAGGATTAAAGCCCCAACGCTTCGGTGAAAGGAGTGGTGCCCAGGGGCGGGTGTGAATTGTTTTGATAGGCATCTGTAAACTCACCCTCATTTTTCCTGCTTGTTCTGGGATGCCCCCGCCAGTGCCCCCGGCGATGGCAAAAAAGGGGGTCAGCTGACCGTCTGGTCAGCCAACCACTTTTCGATTTCGGAGGCGCGCCAGCGGACGGCACGGGTGTCGCGAAAGCGGACCGGCTCGGGGAACGTGCCCTTGCTGATTCGTTCGTAGATCGCTGATCGGCGAAGGCCGATGCGCTTTTCCACTTCGCTGCGGCGGAGGAGACGTTCGGTCATTGTCCGTATCCCATCGAGGCCAGCGCCTTGGCGATCAGATGCCAGACGTGCAGCCGCAGGCGGGCGTGGCCTTCGATCTTTCCCTTGCGCGTCACTTCGTTGCGCTTCATCGCCCGCGCCAGAGTTTCGGCGGAGCGACCACGATATGTGCGCGCCTGATAGTCGCCCGAACTGGCGCTACCGCCGACATTGTTGATCATCATGCGCCCGATCTCGGTCACCTGGCCGGTAATCGCGGAATGCAGTTCAACCTTGACGACGATCATGGCTGCACCTCCGGGAAGGCGTCGTGCAGCTGGCCGTCGAGGAGGCGACCGGCGCGCTTTTTGCCGACCTTGCTGAAAGTGACGTGTTCAAGCTCTTCGCGCGCGTGGCCATACTCGGAAAGCGCCCATGCGGGCGGCCCTGATGGCATTGTGCGCCAAGGTGTTTCGTCGCCTTGATCGGGCAGCAACTCACACGGAAACCACTCCCCCCACTGCTTGAAGAAGAACGGCACGCCTGCCGCCGCGCACTGGTCGCGCAGGGAGCGTGCCCAGTCCGGGTGCATCGGGCGCGCGCCGGGGCCGCTCTCGCCGCCTGCGATTACCCAGTCGATGCGTGTGCATCCCTTTTCTGGGGTCCAGCCAATCTCCCCGGCGGGAATGCCGATCCCGCGTTCGACGTGAAAGCAATCACACGTAAGAGAATCAACGATATCCGCAGGGCTGAGTGCGACGTGCCGCAAATCCACCGGCCCCAGCAGGGGTTCGGCGCTGATGAAGCGGATGGCGGCGGGGGCGGCGAGCAGATCGGGGATGCGGCTGTCGGCGGCGGCCTGATCCTCCACCGACACGCCCAGCCAGACATTGGGGAGGGGCCAGACTTCCTCGATGATGGGGGCGGTTGCCCGCAGATCGTCGCTGCGCCGTTCGAGCGGATCGACGCGCTCCGCGATCAGGCAATCCATTTCGCAGTCGATCCGCTCCATAAGCTGATCGCCGGCAAAATACTCCCGCATCCTGCTGCTGCGTTTGGTCAGCACCTGAAAGGTGTGCTGCGGGCACAGCGCCATCACCGCGAACACGCGGTCGATCCATTCGTCGGGCACGCTTTCGTGGAACAGGTCGGCGGTGGAGCAGACGAACACGCGGCGCGGTTTCTTCCAGCGCAGCGGCTTCAGCAGTTCGGCATCGTCAAAGCGGACCTTGCCGGTCCAGCGGGGGTCGCGGCCCTGCGGCGTCTGCACCGTCTTCGCCAGGCCGTGGCCCCACTGGCCGGGCTGGCTGAAGCGCGCGGCCATCACTTCCGCATAGCAGTTGCGGCACCCCTCGCTGATCCGGGTGCAGCCCTTCACCGGCGTCCAGGTGGCGTCGGTCCATTCGATCTTGGTGTTGTCAGCCATGGCTCTTCCCTGAAGCGCGCGCCTCGATCGCGCTGCCCACCTTCTGGTTGAGGCGCGACAGGGCTGCGATGGCGATGTGGAAAAGGAGCAGGCCCAGCAATCGGCCCACGGTCCACCCTGCGCCCAGGAGGATACCCAGCAGGAAGACGTCAAAGCCTGTCATCGTGAAGTCCATTGGCGTTTGCCCTCCGTTCGCGCCCAGTTGAGCCGTTGTGCGGCCGCCTCACTGCCACCGGGGCGATCGGGGTGGGCGGCCTGCATCTTCTCGCGCCAGGCGCGGTCGATATCCTCGGGCGAGGCATGCGCCGGCACGCCCAGCACTTGGTGCCATTGTTCGGGGGCGGGCAGCGCGACGTGGCCGGCAAAGGCCTGTTTCATGTCGGAGACGCCCCAGCGTTCCTGCCCGCGCAGCGCCTCGATATGCGCGGCGATCGCGGCGATATTGTCGGGCACGGTATCCCACAGATCGCAGGCGAGGACGTGCGGCTGTCCGTCGAGCTCGAAGAAGAACGCAACCCCCGGATCGGCCGGCGCGCCGCGATCGCGCCGGGGGCGGCCGTCCACGCGCAGCTCAAAATTGGTCGAGAGCGTCTGCTCGAGGATCCGCCAGTCCTGGCTGTTGCGTGTAACAAGTGCGACCTGTTCGCGCAGGCGGCGCAGCGCAATGTCCCAGTTGATGCGCGAGCCGCCCTCGCGCCACATTGCCTGCTTGCGGCGATAGCTGGGGGTGCGCGGCCGGCCTGCCGGCCATGCGACGGGGTAGGCGAATTCGATCTGCGGCGGCGCGCTCATCCCGCTGTTCCCGCGTTGAAGAACACGAAGATGCAGCCGATTGCGAGCGGGGGCAGCACCGCCATGGCCCACATCCCAAGGCGATCCTCGAGACAGGGTGGCGGGGGCCGGTCGGTCTGGGCGTGCGCGCTGCGCAGCACGGGAGAGCGGGTGTTCATCGGCGGTCCTTTGCAGGGTCGAGGTGGCCGGCCGGGCAATCGGCGGGCAGGATTGTGACGATGGTATGGTCGCGCAGCACCGCGCGCTGGCCACCGGGCAGGCGGACGAAGGGGGCACCGAACCGGTCAGCCGCCTCGAAAGCACGGCCGCGCAGGAGCAGCAGGATCTGCGCCTCGGGCAGGCGGGCAACCCTTTCGCGGTAGCGGGTGATCGCGTGTTCGGTGACCTTGATCGCCATCAGCTTTCCTTTCCGATCGGCGACCATTGCGGCAGCAGCCAGATGCGCAGCACAACCGGATTGGACTTCCACAGATCGCGGTAGCCGAAGGACTTTCGCTGTTTGTCCCAGGTGGCCGCCCAGGCGCCGCGCGTGACGAAGCCCTCGCCGCGCGCCTCCTCCTCAGTCAGATCCTGCAGCCGCACCCGCTTTACGCCCATCACGATGGCGTGTTGCCGGTGCCAGCAGCGCAGCAAATTGCGGGCGGGCCATTTGCGGCCGAGCGTGGCGGAGTACTGCCCACGCGGATCGAGATCGGCCACGAATGCGGGCACGGCCCCCATCCGCTCAGCCGCGGTGGGAGAAAGATGGTCGAAACGCCGGGGAAGGCGGAAGGGTTCGCGGATCCACAGCAGATCCTGCTCCGCCAGATCGGCGTAGACGCCATTGGCGGGGCGCAGGATGGAATGGAGCCGATCCTCGGCGAAATTATAGGCGGCCTCGGCACTCAGCGAAAGCGGCAGGATGCGCCGGGCACGCGGAGGCGGGCCGTTACGAGGGCATTCGGGCACCTCGATCGTTCCCAGCACGGTCACTGCTCCACTCTCCGCGATTTCGCGCGGCGGGAGCGCCAGATTTCGAATTCGCGTGCGTGTGGGCGGCACAGATCCTTTCCCGGCTCGGGCGAGGTGGTGCAGCTGGCGCAGATCGGCGTGTCGCAGGTGCCGGAACGGCGCCCGTCTGGCCCTGTCAGCCGCCAGTCGCACAGCAGCGTGGCGGGCCTGCCGCAGCTGCATCGCTCGCGATTGCGGTGCGTTCCGCAGACGATGGCGTAGCCGCCGCCCGGCATCGTGACGCGTTCGCAGCCCATCAATCGATCTCCCCCTCGCCGGTGCCGCCCGCAATCCATTCCTCCAGCGAGCGAGGCGATCCGTGGCTGGGGCCAGGCGCGGCAGTGCAAAGGAACAGGATGATGTCGCGGATGGCAGGCAGACTGTTTTCATCGGCGCGCAACACCGCCTGGGCGAGATCGTTACGGATGACGGCCTGCAGAAATGCGCCGGGCCGGATACGATCGACCAGATAGCGCCGCAGCCCCTCGCGCAGATGCGGGCGGAGATTGATCAGGCCCTTCTCCATGTCATCGACGAACCAGAGGGCGTCCTCGTCCGGGATGCGGCGCGGCTCGGCCATCAGGCGGACACCTCTGCAAGCGGCATTCCCGGGAGGCGCAGCTGCACCGGGACCGGGCGGACGATTTCGGGGAAGCCGGGCTGGCGGCGCAGCTCCTCAATTTCCTCGGCCATGCAGCAAGGGCAGGTGCAGGCAATCATGAGCCCGGTTCCTCGAGTGCGCGGTGATCGGCGCCGGCGCGCGCTTCGCGGTGCCGGCGCATGGTTTCGAGCTCGAACCGCCCCTGCTCGGACATGGGCTGGATCGCGGACTTGCGCCGCCGACGACGAAGGCGCGGCGAGAGAAGCGAGAGGATCGGGCGCATCAGGCAGCCTCCTCAAACAGTCGCGCGGAGATCCGCACGCCGTCGGGATCGGTCGGGTCGACCAGCACACCGCAGCGGCGCAGCAGATCGATGACGGGATCGGCCGCGCCGGCCAAGGCGACAGGCGCGCCGCGCGGGTTCGCTGCCGGCAGCCGGACTGCAGCGGCACTGGGATCAGGGGGAAGCCTGCCCATCACCCGATCCCCAGCGCGGCGCGATAGGTTTCGAGCACCAGTTCCATCTCGTTGCGTTCATCAGGCTTCATTTTGCGAAGCTTGACCACCTGACGCATGATCTTGGGATCGTAGCCCACCGCTTTCCCTTCGGCGTAAACGTCGCGGATATCGTCAGCGATGCCCTTCTTTTCTTCCTCGAGCCGCTCGATCCGTTCGATCAGCAGGCGCAGGCGGTCGTCGGTGGCTTCGGCCATGATCAGTCTCCAAACAACAGGGTGAGAACAAAGAAGGCTGCCCCTCCTGCAGCGCCCGCAAATGCGATGAGCAGGAAGACCGCGGCATCGCCCAGGACAGTCATTCGGGGCACACCCTTGGGCGCTGCATGGGGCGTTCGGCAGGGTGGCGCGGAAGGGGGCACAGGGTCGGGCATCAGGCGGCCTCCTCGAGCATTTCAGCGGCGGCTTCCTCGAACGCTTTGCTGATGACGATTTCGGCGGCGCGGCGCAGATGAATGCCCGCACTTGCCGCGCAGCTGCCGATATCGCGGGCCCAGACGGACTGCTCCTCGGCCGAAAGCAGCATGATCAGCAGTTCATCATCTGCGCCTTCGGGCGGTGCGGCGAGCGCAGCCGCGATGCCGGGAAAGATCGTGCCGGCATAACGCAGCACCTGTCCTTCAAAAGAGACAGCCAGCACCCTGAGCGCCTGAGAGGTCACGATGTCGCCATGTTCGCGCCGTGCGCGTTCAATGCCCGAGACATTGGCTATTACCCCTGGCTTCCAGCTGTTGAAATTGGTGTGCGGCGCGAGCTGAAGGCCTGCGGCAGCAAGCATCTGCATCAGGGCCACAGACTTTTCATCCTGCCCGGCAATTCCGGCGCGCAGCAGGTCCAGCTTGGAAAGCGGCCTGCGCCTGCGGTTGCGGCCCACAAAGCTGGCCACTTCTTCCGCCAGATCGTCGCAGGCGCTGACCACGCATGGCAGATCGTAGATGTCCCGGCGCAGGCGGGCAGCGGCAAGGCGGTGTTGCCCGTCAACGACGAAGAAGCGTTCCCGGCCGTCAACTTCCCTGCGGCCAACGGCCAGCGGATCGCACTGGTTCCAGTCCCAATCGCGCGCGATCGCGCGGATCAGTGCCTGGCTCGATTTGGCTTCGAGCGATCGCTGGTAGCGTGGATCAACCTCAAGCTCCGCAATCGTGCAGTTCTGAAGCACCGGGCGCCGGCCGCGAATGGAGTTGCAGGCGAAGACGGCTTTCGAAGGCTTGGACGATTTGCTGCCTGGCATCAGACCATCTCCCCATGGCTGGTCATCGCCGCTTCGCCGCGGCAGGCGTAGGCGCAGATCGGCCGATTGATCTGCTCGCCGCTGGAATAGGTCCAGCAGCCGCGCGCGGGATCCCAGCGGCCGGAATGAAGGTGGTTGCGCTCGTCGCGCAGCAGGTGGTGGCCACCGTCGCGTGCGCCTTCGTCGATCGCGCGGAAGCGGGGGTTTGCGCTGCCCATCTCTCAGCACCTCCCGACGACAAGGATCAGGACAAGCGATGCGCCGACAAGGGCGCCCGACAATCCGCAGGCTATGAACACCACCAGATGCAGGCGGCGATCGGGGCGAGCGCGCGGCCGCTCATCCAGCGCGGGATCGGATAGCGGATGCGGGGGCTTTGCCATCGCGTCAGCCCCCCATTTCCACGCTGGCGGAAAACGTCTTCGCACCGGCATTCTGTGCCCAGCTGTGGAGGGCGTCCTGCAGCCGTTCGAGCGAATGGCTGAGCATGGAGTTGGCGAGCGAGAGCGCCGAGATCGAGATTGCGAAGTTATCCGGCCGGTCGAGCACCTCGAGCATGGCGCGGCGGCCGCTTTCGACGGCGTGAATCGCGATATCGACGATCATGTCGGCCTTTCCCGGGTCGAGCTCGGCATTGCCGATCAACAGGGCGCGGACCAGCTGGCGCGGGAAATCGGGGAAGGTAAGGCTGGAAAGGGTCATGCCACGATCTCCGCGCGAAGGCCTGAATCGATGGGCCCCGACCCACAGGGGGGCGGGCGATGGATGTGCGCGGCTGCGCAAGTGGAGCACAGATCGGGTTCGACCCAGCGGCAATGGGTGGATTCGCCAGGCGCGCCGACCGATTGGCCACAGGGAGCGAGGTCGCTGCAGGCGCAGCCGCGGCACAGGCGCGGGATGACCAGATGGCGCGCGGTTCCACGGCGAGCGCCGGGAGGCAAGGGCGTGGCGGAGGCTGCGAGCTCCAGTGCGAGCAGCTGCAGGTAGACCACCGGGTCGAGATGGACGACCGCAGAGTAGAGCTGGATCTGTGCGAGGGTGAAAGGCTCACCGCCCTCCTCTGCCTGCGCAAGGCGCGCCATCATCGCGCGAAGTTCGGCCGGCGTGGGGCGGCGAATGGCCCAGGGCAGGACAGCGAGCCGCGCTGCGGCCTCTCCCAGGCTCAGCCCGGCGGCAACGCGGCGCTTGTGCAAATAGGTTCCGGAGCGGATGACCATGAATGCCCCCCAAATATGCAAAAGGAAGGCAGCTCCCGGAACCCGCATTTTGTGGGACCGGGGCCGGAAGCTGCCTTCAGGTGAAGGCGGGGCCATGGTTTCGGACAGGCCACCCGCCGTGGTCAGGTCGCCCCGACGGGATGGGGCGACCTATGCGATCAGCCGGGCGGGCCACGCTCACGCGGAAGGTCCGCGCGGGGCGAAACCGGCGCGCCTGCATCGAGCAGGGCGAGCAACGGGCGCAGCGCCTCGAAATTTTCCGCGAGTTCGCGGGCGGCGATGCGGCGCTCCTGTTCGCCCGAGCCGGGCTGGACAAGGCGGACAAGCGCGGCGTGCGCCTGCCCGGCCTCAGTAATCAGCGTTTCGACCTGGCAAAGAAGCGAGAAGCGATCGCCAAAGCACTCGGCCTCAGCAATCTGGAGCTGTGCGTCGTAGCTTTCACGAAGCGGGTAGCCCTGCCCGCCAGCGCGGGCATAGGCGAGATCGAGCGCGATGGCATCGGTCACCGAAAGCTGTTCGCGCCGGTCGGGATCGCCGCACTGGCGCAGATAGGAAGCGGACTTGCCCAGCGCCTCGGCCATATCGTCCCACGCATTGGGCAGGTGCCCGGCGATGCGGGCAAGCGCCGCCTCGGGCGAGAGAGGGGCGCGCCGCTTGGTCATGAGGCCTGCACCAAAGCCGAAGCGCGATTGCAGAAGACCGTGAAGCGGCGGGGCGCCACAAGCAAGGCGATGCCAAGGATCATGCCGCGATTCCCTCCAGCCCGGCGACGTCTGCAGACGCAGCCGCCTCTTCGCGCGGGTAGATGTCGGGCCGCAGATCGTGGCGGGAGACACCGGTGGCAGCTTCGATTTGCGCGAATACGGCAAGACCAAGGTCACCCCAGATGGGCTGCCCGCCCGAAAGGCGCTTGGACACGGCACCCTGAGTCTTCCCGCAAAGGCGGCCGAGCGCAGTCTGCCCGCCTTCAATGCGTTTGGCAGCGGCGGCGAAGGCGGCCTGCGGCGAATCAAACTGGGCGGGAGTCTGTTCCATATGCCATTGGATATTCCCAAACTCATATCCAGTCAATCCCACTCTCCATTCCTGAAAGAATAGTTCCTGCGGTATGTTCTAATCCATGAGCATCACGGCGGAGCGGCTTGCCCAGGCAATGGAGCTGAGGGGCGTCGACCAGTCCGAGCTGGCCCGCCGGGTTGATGTTACGCAGGGCGCAATCAGCAAGATAATCGTGGGGAAAACCACGAATTCGAGAATGCTACCAAAGATTGCGGCCACACTGGGCGTCTCGCTGCCGTGGCTCTTGGGGACTACGGGGGATATGTTCGACGAAACCTGCGCCAGCGAGTTCACGGAAGAAGAAAGGAACTGGGTTCAGATGCTGCGCCGGCTCGACACTGGCGATCGTGCGGCCGTGCTGCAGCTTGCCGAGAACTTGGGCGCGAAGCGGGACACGAGAGTGCTGCATGACAAGCAGATGGCCTACAGGGTCGAATGATGCCCGTTCCGCTGAAATTCCTTCTGATTGCGGCACAGATTGCGCAGGATGAGCGTGCGCAAAAGATGGCCAGGAGTGTCTGGCAGGCCGGGACTGAGTTGCTCGACAAGCGCCGGAAGGGGGGAAGCCAAGTGTCCACGCCGCCGCCTGCCGCAGTTTCTCGCAAGGAGCCGGTTCGGCCAGGCTGGCAGGGGTCGGCCCGCAACCGCTGGCGCTTTCGCAGTGGGCAAAGGGGGGATTTGATCCGCTTCGAATATACCGACGGGCATGGACTGGTAACGCAGCGCATGGTGGGCAACTGGTCTTGCAAAGGCGGCGAACTCACCGGTTACTGTTTGAACCGGCGTGAGGAGGTGGCGTTTGCTATCTCCGGTATCGGCCACTGGGAGGAGATCGAAGTCAGATGCGAATAATTCACGCTGCACCGCTCGCTTTGCTCACGGTGTTTATGACTTCCCCGGCGTTCGCACAGCGCGATATCCCGAGGCAAATTCGCGAACTGGTGGCGATGTCTCCCGAACAGCACGCCGCCCTTGTTACGTTGGAGGATGATGATCTTGAGGCCGAAGCAACCTTTCACACAATGCGCTCATTTCAGGAGCGGCGTGGCCTGTTGAGGGTTGTCTGGAACGATATCTTCTTGCGTGCCTATGTCGAAAAACGAACAGGCACGCCACGCTACCAAGTCTATTTCGTTTTTCGCGGTCAGGCGCCCAGCTGGCCGAGGCTCAGAACGGCTAATGTTTCATCACCTGATGGGTTGCAGGTCATCGATTTAAGGCAGGTCAGTTCCGATGTCGATTGCGCTGGCGCCGGGATCTATGGCCAATGCACCTATACGGAACATGTGGTTTTTGACGTGGGAGAAGACGTTCTGAGGAGTGTGGCGGCCGCTTACTCTCCGAACAATTTTGTCGCCTGGCAAATGCGTTTCAAAGGTCAGAGCGGGATCGACGTCGACGAAGGTCTCGTGAGCGGGGAAGTGGCGGGTTTGCTCCAACGTGTTGATGCCTACCGCGCATCTCGAAGTTTCTCGAACGAGCCCCCAAATCCGCCGGACCAAGACAGCGAATGAGCTTCGCCTTCATCTGTGCCGCAGCGTTCGCGATTGACGGGGATACGCTGCGCTGCGCGAACATTGCCGAGGCGGGCGGGCGTGTTCGCCTGGCGCGCATTGACGCCGCCGAGCTGCACGAACCGGGCGGGCCTGAGGCGCGCGAGGCACTGCAGGCCATGCTGACGGGCCCGGTTTTCTGCCGGCAGGTCGATGTGACCCAAGACCGGCCGCAGGGCGTGCCACGAAACGACCGTTATGGCCGGATCGTGGCGCGATGCCGCGTGGGTGAGCGCGGGCACGATCTGTCGGAGCGCATGGTGCGTGCCGGCCAAGCGCAGCGGTGGGGGAGCTGATGAGTAAAGGTGATCGTCTGGGCAGGATTGTCGGAAAAATTCGGGAAGTGCAGGATGCCCGCGAAGCAGAACATCAGGCCGCGATTGACGCTGCAAAGCAAGAAGCTGCGCGGATCGCTGATCTTCGCGCGGAATTCGAGCGCAGGATCGATGGTTGCGCCAAGATACTGGATGCCATCAACGCCCAACTCGGGCAGGTCGGCTACAAAATCACGATTTCGCACGAATCTTCTGCCACCGGCAGCGGGTGGCTGACGGCAATAGTCGCTGAATTCGCTCGAAAAGACCTCAAAGCAGACCCGGTAAGAGGCGACAGGGTAAAGTATGTCACGAGCTGCCGGCTCGTCCTTACCCGTGACGGGCGGGTCAATTTTACTCGCTCGCACAACGGTTTCATGGTGCGTCAAGATCAGCGCGAGGTGAATAACCTTGGTCCTATTGATGAGGCATTCGCGGCTCACTTTGAGGAGTGGCTGCTGGACCTAGCCGAGGACGGTGCCGCTGTCGAAGCGTCCTCCGGATAGTTGGGAACCTTTCCTTTTTGGCGGGGGTATGGCGCTTTCTCGAGGGGGTACAGCAAGATTTGATCCGGTCTTGATCGCCCCGATACGCCTTGCACGGTCCTATTCTGCTCATCGCGGCGGAGGGCGTCTCCGCCGCGATGCAGTTCTTTGCATAAAGTGCAAATTGCTTGGAACTAGCGCTTTTCAGCGATTCTCCCTATGTTCCTCCTGCGGCCAGGGAGGCGCGCGATGGTTGGTGGCATTGGCTTCGACGCGCAGAGCTCGGACGACGAGCTGCGCCGCCTCGTGCCGGAGATGGTCAGTTTCAAGCTGCTCGTCCTTGGGTTTGTCCGGCATTACATCGCCACGCGCGGCGGGAGCCCCAGCTTGGGCGAGATCGCCGCACATACCGGCAGCAACCGCAAGCGGGTTCGCAACGCGGTCCTCAAGCTGGCGAATGAAGGTCTGTTGCTGCGCCGGCCGGGCGAACGTGGCCTGTCGCTTCCTGACATCGAGGCCGACGCGGTCCGCCAGCTGCGCCAGCTGGGCTGGACGGTTGAGGAAAGTGCGCGGATCGTGGCGCGCAGGGTAACAATTCATCCCCTCTCGACAGCGCGGGTGCTCGACTATTCTCCCCAAGGTTCAGAGGGGGAAATTCATGGGGAAGCGCAGATCGGCCGGGAAAAGCGCAAAAGGCGCGGCTGAAAGGATCCTTTCGGAGCGGCGGCAGGTCATTGAGCGTGGCTTTGCCCAGCGCCATCCCGAGCGGGTCAAGGCCGAGCGCGCCCTGCGCAAACACAACCGTCAGATCGCCAAGATGGCAACGGCTGCCGGATCGCACGCTCCTTGCGAGGCCACGCCCCAGACCCTTGCCCATGCTGCACGGGCGCATCAGGGTGCGATTGCACGCCTGTTTCATGCCGGAGCGATCGATGCCGTCCAGCTGGGCGCGGCGCATTCGATCCGGATGGTTTACGAGCGTCTCGGCCGGGACGTGCGGATCGGGTCCATGAGCATGGAAACGCGGGTGGACCAGAGCCGCAGCGGCGATGGCACATTCTACGAGCGCCTGGGCGCGGTGCGGGCCGAAATGGCCTACAGTCGCTGGCGTGCGCAGCTGGCCCGGCCGGCGGTTGTCCTGGCGATGGTGGTCGAGGATCGATCATGCCGGGAAGTGGCGCGCCAGAACGGCATGCGCGACAGCACCGCGCGGCGGTACCTGACCGATGCACTGGACGAGTGGGGGCGGATCATTGGCGGCGTTTGCAGGGAAGTGACCGATGCGGATCTGGCCGCTGCGCATGCGGGAATACTGTCGTGAGGTGGGCTATGGGCGAGAAAATCCAAGGGTAACAATTCATCCCCTGCCCAAATGTCACCGAATCGGCCAGAAACGACCCCGCGATAGCTGCGTCTACCCTGGGACGCGGTACCCCCGGAAGGCCCGTTCTCCCCTGCGGAGAGCGGGTCTTTTGCATTGTATCGGCGGAGCATGCATGCGCCAAACCACCTTTCGCCAGCTGGCGCCGCGCCCGACGCTTGAGCAGCTGCTCGACGAGCAGCTGGGCGAGATGGACCAGCTGATGGCACGGGTGCGAGGCGGTGTGCGCGGCCCAAGCGGCTACGACGAGCTCGAAGAGCAGGCGAACGCAATTGCCGATGGGCTGCGCGCCGCTTTCCGGAACGGCCGGCGTTGATGGCTACGCACGGGATCGATCTGGTCGCCCTGGCCGACGCGGCCACGGGCGATCCGGACGAGGCGGTGCCGGTCACCCGGCGCTGGCTGCAACAGGCGCTGGAGCAGCTGCAGGCCTGCCAGCGGTGCGGATTTGTCTTCGGCCTGCCGGAGAACACCCGCGTATGACTGCCGGATCCTTTCACCCCGCTATTGCCCGCCGGATCCGCAAGGACGAGGCTCTGGTGCGCGCGTTGAAGGAGATTGGCGCCGACGCCGGCATGATGATCATGCACGCGCAGCGCGAGTGGGCCAGCATAACCTTCAGCGGCGTGCGGCACAGTCTGACCTATGCCTTTGATGGTGCGGAGGCAGTTGCCCATGCCGAGCGCATGATCGCGCTGTTGCCCGAACACGAATTTTCGCTGCCCGGCCAGCTGGTGGCCGATGCTGCGGTGACGAATATTGAACACCGCATTGAACCGCCTCGCATCGTGCTTGATTGCGAGCTGCTGGTTCTCGACGAGGATTGATGATGTCGCCCATCCGCGAACCCAAAACGCTTGCGGCTGCAACGCGGCTGCTGGAGGATTATGCCGAGCTCGACGGGCAGATTGCCGCGATCGAAGCCAACCGGCAGCAATGTATCGCCGAGGTCAATGCACGCTGCGATACGGCCGCCAATGACCTTATCGACCGTCGTGCCCGCGTCGCCGAGAAGATTGCGATCTGGTGGGGCAAGGAGGGCGATGCGCTGCTGCCTGACGGCCGCAAGACGATGGAACTGGGCGGCTGCATCATCGGAGCGCGCCTGGGCAAACCCTCGCTGGCCGTGGCATGCAGCGATGACATCATGGTCGAGCGCCTCGACGGCAAGGCCTGGGCCGAGGGCCTGCTGCGCGTGAAGGTTACGCTCGACAAGCGGGCGATCCTGAAGGCGCTCGAAGGCCCGCACCGTGTGCATCTGGGCGAGGCAGGCTTCAGCATCAACGCGCCGGCGGCAGAGTTCGTGCTCGAGCGGGCACAGCAGGCCGGCACGCGTGGCGGAGCGGGCAAGTGAGGCTGATCATGCTGCCGATCGTCAACCGGACGGTCGAAGCGCTTGAGGGCGTCGAGCGCGCTGTCGAACGTGTGCAGGCCGACGATTTCTGCGTTTCGATCGCTGGCAACCGACAGGACGAAGCCATGCTTGCGCGAGTGAAGCCGGTGCTGATTTCGGAACTGACTGGCCGTAAGGCCGAGCTGGAGCGCGATCTGACGTCCTACGGTGTGGAACGCGGGTGACACGACGGGGCGAGCGCCTTCGCGGGCGTGCCGGGCAAAGGCAGCGGCAGCGCCGGCTTGAGCGATCTGGCTACCTCTGCGAGCTGTGCGCCGATCGAGGTCTGACGGTGAAGGCTGATGTGGTCGATCACATCGTACCGCTGGCCAAGGGTGGCCTCGACGTGGACGAAAACACGCGGAACCTCTGCGATCCCTGCCACGTGAAGGTGACGGCCGAACAGTTCGGCCTCGCCACGGTTGCGCGCGGCGTCGATCGGAGCGGCCGACCGACCTACGAGGGCCATCCGTGGAACGCTTCAGCTCGCCAGTGACGGCGAGACAGGGGGGGTGGTCCGATCTCTGAGATCGCCTCGAGCGGACACCGACGGTCCTCCTCCGTGCGCACTTTCACGTTTTTCAAAGCAAAAAGTTGGAGGCAGAATGAGCTCTCTGGTGCGGCGTTTGCAGATCCGGATGATGAAGGCGCGCGGGTATAGGCGCACGAACTACGCGATCCGGAAGGATATCGACGGGCAGCTTCGCCCGGTTCAGGTGCCGCGCGGAGGCCTCATTCTCGACCCGAACGACAAACCGATCGGCTATCACTGGCCGCGCACGGTCGGCGAAGGCATCGGTGGCTAAGCCATTCACGATCGGGGGCATCGCAGAGCCCGACTGGAAGAGGCTGCTGGCTGACAAGCAAGAGCAGGCCTTCGCGTCCGAGCAGTGGCGCCGGATTGCCGGCGAGATGGACGGCGAGCAGATCCTCTCGCCCGCGAATGGTCACGCACTGCAGCGCCTGGTGCTGGCCTATCTCGTATATGATCGCTGTTCCAAATGTGTGGCGGCGGACGGGCTGGTGACCGAGCCGAAAGCGGACAACCCCAAGGCAATTGCGCGCCTGTCGATCCACTATCAGGCGATGCGCGAGGCGGAAAAGACTGCCGAGCGGCTTGAAAAGCAACTGGGAATCACGCCTGGCAACCGCGCGAAGGTGGGCAAGGTGAAACAGAAGCGGGAGCGCAGCACGGGTGCCGACGCGTTCCTCGGGCCAAAGGGCTGACAAAGGGCCGTCCGATCCGACCACGGAATGGGCAGAGGCGGCGGTTCGCGGCGATTTTGTCGTAGGTGACCTGGTGCGGCATGCTGCCGAGCGCCACCTGCGCGACCTGAAGGATGCGCCGGCGCGTGGCTATCACTGGCGGCCTGAGCTGGCGGAACGCGCGCTGAAATTCTTTCCTGCGTTGTTCACGATTACGGACGGTCCTGCTGCCGGCAAGCCCTTCCACCTGCTGCCTTACCAGACTTTCTGCGTCGGGTCGCTGATGGGCTGGGTCAACGAGGCGGGACGGTGGCGCTTCCGGTCTGCCTGGATCGAGACGGGCAAAGGCCAGGCAAAATCTCCCATGATGGGGGGGCTTGGCCTTTACGCCATGGGCTGGTGCGGGTTCGAGCGCAGCCAGATCTATTCGATCGCGGCGAACAAGGACACGGCCTTCGTCCTGTTCAAGGATGCTGTGGCAATGTGCCGAGCCCAGATCCCGGGCTATGACGACGGGGAATCGCTGGAAGCGCGGGGTGATGTTGTCATCCGCGGCGAAGGGGACAACGCACACAAGATCGAACACCCGGAGACGGGAAGCTTCTTCCTGCCGCTGGCGGGCGGTGAAAAGCAGTCCGGCCCGCGCCCGCGAATGGTGCTGGCCGACGAAATCCATGAGTTCGCCACCGATACCCAGATCGAGATCTGGAAGGCAGCGATTGCGAAAGTGGCCGGCAGCGCGATGATGGTGCTGGGAACCAACACCCCGGCAACATCGCAACATGTCGGCACCTCATTTTCGGATACCGCACAGGCGGTGGCCAAGGGCGAGGTGCGGGACGATACATCGTTCGCCTTTGTGGCGAGGGTCGACAAGGCGGACCGGGAAACCGTGTTCGAGAACGAAGCGTGCTGGGGCAAGTCGATGCCCGCGCTGGGTATTACGTTTCCGGTCACCAACATCCGGGAGCAGGTTCAGACCGCCAAGACGCGGCTGTCGACTGCGAGTTCGGTCAAGCGCCTGTATTTCGGCATCCCGACCGGTGCCGCCGATTTCTGGATCGACGAGGAAGTCTGGGCGGCGGTCCAAGAAGAGATCGACGAGGAAGCCCTGAAGGGCCTTCCCTGCTGGCTGTCGCTTGACCTGTCGAAGAAGAACGACCTCACGGCCCTGACCGCAACATGGCGCGGCGATGCCGGGCATATCTGGGCGAAGACCTGGTATTGGACAACGCAAGTCGGCCTGCCTGATCGGGCAAAGGCGGACCATGCCCCGTATGAGGATTGGGTCGAGCAGGGATGGTTGACCGCGGTACCAGGTGCCACGATCGACAAGACGTTTGTTGCCGCACGGGTCGCTGAACTGGTTGCCGCGCATGATGTGCAGGAGCTGGTGTTCGATACTGCGCAAATCGCGGATTTCGAATCCGCCTGCGACGATATCGGCCTGCCGGTCTGGCGCTTCAAAGGTCCGGACAAGCCCCAAGGTGAAGGCCTGAAAATTGTTGCCCATGCGCAGGGCACCAAAGTGATGTTCGAAGACCGGCAATACTGCATGCCACGTTCGATCGAGCGGCTCGAGGACAGGATCCTGCAGCAGACGATCACCATCGAGAATTCGCCTGTGACTTACAGCTGTGCCGCAAACGCCGCGCTCGTGGAGGACGGAATGAAGAACCGGGCCTTCGACAAGAAGCGGTCACGCGGCCGCATCGATGGAATCGTTACGATCGCCATGGGCGTGGGCGCGGCGGACAACCCGAAGGCTGCTGCGCCGAAGAGCTTCTGGGAGACGCCGCGGTGACGGTATTACGTGATGCGATCGGACTGGCGGGCGCTGGCCTGGTTGTCGCCGGATTCTGGGACATTGCCCGTCCCGCCGGGCTGATCGTCGGCGGGATCATTCTGCTGGCTGGCGCAATCGCCTGGGCGCGGCGCGGGTGAGGCGAGCGGTGGGGCGCAAGGGCGGGATCTTCGGCGGACTCTGGGGGCCGCAGGACGACTGGGACACCAAGATGTCGAGCGCGGAGTTGTCAGCGCTGCTCCATGGCGGGACAACCAGCGGATCGGGCGTGACGGTGAACCATCGTACGGCGCTTCAGGTCACCACGATGCTCGCCTGCACACGCGTCATAGCCGAAGGAATCGCGCAGGTTCCGTGGAAAGTCTACCACGGCGATGCCGGGCGGGTGGAAGCGCGCGATCACCCACTGGCCGATATCATCCATCGCCGCCCGAACGGATGGCAGACCAGCTTTGAAATGCGGGAGACGGCTGCATTTCATGTTGTTCTGGCTGGGAACGCCTTCCTGCGAAAGATGCGCGTCGGCAGTGCCCGCAGGCTGGCAGCGATCGAGCCGTTCGAGCCGGGCTATATGCGGGCGCAACGCGAACCGGACGGGCGCATCCGCTTCTTCCACCGGCCGGAAGGCGGCAGCGAGCGGGAAATTCCGGCCGACGAGGTCTGGCATCTGAAGGGGCCGAGCTGGAATTCGTGGCTGGGGCTCGACATCACCAGGCTGGCTCGCGAGGCGATTGGCCTCGCTCTGGCTACCGAGAGTGCGCATGCCGAAATGCACAAGGGTGGATCGCGCATATCGGGCACATATACGGTCCAGAATGCATTGAGCCTGGAGAAGTTCGGGCAGCTCGAAAAGTGGATCGACCAGTATTCGCTTGGTGGCAAGAAGGCCGGAAAGCCGCTGATCCTTGATAACGGCGCGAAGTTCGAGCGCACCCAAATGAGCGCGGTGGACGCGCAGCACGTTGAGACGCGCCGTCTGCAGATCGAAGAAATCTGCCGCGCCATGCGCGTGATGCCGATCATGGTGGGCCAGTCGGACAAGGCATCGACCTATGCCAGTGCAGAGCAGATGTTCCTGGCGCATGTCGTGCACACGCTGATGCCTTGGTATGAACGGTTCGAGCAGTCGGCGGACGTCAATCTGCTGACCGAGGCGGAGCGGCGCGCAGGATATTACACCAAGTTCAATCCCAACGCGCTGATGCGCGGTGCAGCCAAGGATCGCGGCGAGTTCTATTCCAAGGCGCTGGGTGCGGGCGGGACGCCGGCATGGATGTCGCAGGACGAGGTCCGCTCACTCGAGGAGCTCGCCCCGCGGGGCGGCATAGCGGACGAGCTCAGCCGCGGGGCAATGAACAAGGCACCAGCCACCCCTTCCGAGGAGAACCCGGACCAATGACCCTCTTCGAATGCAAATCAGGTGCTGTGCGCCGCGCGGAGTTCGGCCTGTGCGAAGTGAAGTTCGCCGGCGATGAAGGTGAGGAGGCGCGCACCTTCGAAGGCTATGGCGCGGTGTTCGGCAATGTCGACAGCTATGGCGATGTGATCGAGAAGGGCGCCTTTCGCAAGTCGATTGCCGAGGCGAAGAAGTCGGGCATCTGGCCTGCCATGCTGATGCAGCACGGCGGTTGGGCGATGTCGGCGGACGATCTTACCCCGCTGGGCATCTGGACCGGCATGGAAGAGGACGACAAGGGCCTGTGGGTCCAGGGCATTCTTGCCGAGACCCTGCGCGCCAACGAAGCGCGCGCACTGCTCACCATGAAGCCGCGCCCTGCGCTTTCAGGCATGTCGATCGGCTACCGCGCGCGCAAGTTCACGCTGGGCACCAAGCCCGACGAGCCGCGCCGTCGGCTGCATGAGGTGGAGCTGGTCGAGATCTCGCTCGTAACGTTCCCCGCCAATCCCAAGGCCCGCGTCCATTCGGCAAAGTCCGAGGGCGGGCTGACCATACGCGACGCCGAAGGAGCCCTGCGGGATGCGGGCTTTTCGGCCAGCGAAGCCAAGGCGATCGTCGCCAAGGGCTTCTCCGTGATCGATCACCGGGAGGGTGATGATCAGACCAGGCTGAACGATGCGTTCGCCAACGCCCTCCGGGCGCTTTCCTGACCACCCTTCCCGAAAGGAATTGCCATGAAGACCGCCAACCTGCTGGAGCAGGGTCGCACCGCCGCGCCGTTTGAACAGAAGGACGGCCTCAACCTGCCGGCCGATCCGGCCGATGCTATCAACAAGCTGGCGGAGGCTTTCGTCGCCTTCAAGTCCAGCCATGCCGAAGAAGTGGCCGAGATCAAGAAGAAGGGCGCTGTCGATCCCCTTCTGACCGAGCGTCTGAGCAAGATCGATACCGCGCTCAACACCTTCACCGAGGCGAAGACCGCGCTCGAAAGCAGCATCGCGGCCGAGCGCAAGGAGCGCGAGGATCTCGAACTGCGCCTGCAGCGAATGAACGTGAAGGGCGACGGTGACGCCGCGAAGGCGGAGCTGGAGCTCAAGGAATTCAACCAGGCGGCGAAGTCGATGGCGGCCGCGCGTCAGCGCCCGTTCGAGCCTGTCGATGCCAAGTCCTTCGATGAATACAAGGCTGCCTGGGACAAGCTTCAGCGCGAGGGGAAGGATGCTCTTTCCGCCGATGAGCTGAAGGCAATGTCCGTCGGCAGCGACAAGGACGGCGGCTATCTCGTCACGCCGGACACCAACGGCCGCATGGTCCGCAAGGTCTTTGAAACCTCTCCGATCCGCCAGATTGCCAATGTGCAGGTGATTTCGAGCGACAAGCTCGAAGGCGATTATGACTTGGACGAGGCCGGGGCTGGCTGGGTTGGCGAAACCCAGTCGCGCATTGATACCGACACCCCTGAAATCGGAAGCTGGGAAATCCCGGTGCACGAGATGTTCGCGCAGCCCAAGGCCACGCAGCAGCTGCTCGACGACGCATCGGTGAATATCGAGAACTGGCTGGGCGACAAGGTTGGCCAGCGCTTCGGCCGCCTCGAGAACACCGCCTTCGTCAGCGGCAACGGCGCGCGCAAGCCGCGCGGCTTTGCCGCCTATCCGACGTTGGAAGACGATGGTTCCGGCGTGGCCTGGGGATCGATCGGTTTCGTGAAGTCGGGCGCGAATGGTGCGTTTCTCGCGTCCGCTCAGCACCCCGCCGACCGCCTGTATGATCTTATCGGCGCACTCAAGGAAGCCTATCTGCCTGGCGCGCGTTTTGTGACCCGCCGCACGGTGCTCACCGCGGTGCGCAAGATCAAGGCAACCGACGGCCATTATCTGTGGCAGCCGAGCTTCGTGCTTGGGCAGCCGGAAATGCTGGCCGGCTTCCCTATCACTCGCGCGGAAGACATCGCGGCACTCGGCAACGATTCGCTGTCGCTGTGGTTCGGCGATTTCAACGAAGCCTACCAGATCGTCGATCGTCTGGGCACGCGCGTGCTGCGCGATCCCTACACCGACAAGCCGTTCGTCAAGTTCTACTCGATCCGCCGCACCGGCGGCGCGGTGGTGAACTTCGAAGCGATCAAGGCGATGAAGTTCGCCGCGTAAGCGCGCGGCACACGCGGATGGCGGGAATCATCCTGATTCCCGCCATCCACCCTTACCCTTTTTCCAGTGCGGAGAGCTTCCATGCACAGCCTGACCCAGAACATCGAGATCCACCTCGTCAACGACGCGGTGGCCAATGCAAGCAATACCGATGACAATTCCGCTCGCATCGACATGGCCGATTACGAGAGCGCCACCTTCATCGTTCCCGTGGTGGACAGCGCCGCGACGGGCGTAGCCGCCCTGACCGTTGAAGCCAGCGATGCCGACACTGACTGCGCCATGGCAGCTATCAATGGTGCGACTGCGACGCTGACCTGTGCAGTCAATGACGACATCAACGGCAAGCTGCTGATCGTCGAAGTGCGCAATCCGCCGCGCCGCTTCATCCAGGCAGTGATCACCAGCGCGGTCGCGAACATCGCCTTCGGTGCCACCACCGTTCTGTTGACGCCGCGCCGCCTGCCAGTGGTCGACCATTCGACCGTGGGCGCAATCGCCTACGTCAGCGAGTAATCGACCGAGGGCCGACGGAAGGGCGGGCGGGTGTCCGCCCTTCTGTCCGGAAGCGAACAGGAGCGGGCTTTGTGGTTCTGATCCAAGCACCTTACCGCACGATCGCGCCGGCGCACGCTCTGCTGACGCTCGCGGAGGTCAAACAGTTCCTGCGCCTCGAACTGGACGAGACCGAGGAGGACGAACTGCTGACCGCACTGATCGGCACGGCCACAGAGTATCTGGACGGTTGGCGCGGCGTGCTGGGGCAGGCGCTGCTGGTGCAGGAATGGGCGATGAAGCTGGCCGATTTTCCGGCCGAGCGCTTCATTCGCCTGCCGCTGGGTCCGCTGATCGAGCTGGTTGGCGTAAGCTGTTTCGATCCTGCTGGGCAGCAGAGTGTGCTGTCCGGCCTGGAAAGCTGGACCGATGATCTGGGGCCGGTGATCGGCCTGGCCGAGGGGCAGAGCTGGCCCGCGACTGCAACCCGTCCGGACGCAGTGACAGTTACTTGGCGCTGCGGGTTTGGCGAAGGCGCCGACGCCGTGCCTGCCGGTATCCGCACTGCCGCAAAGCTTATGATCGGCCAATGGTTTGCCAACCGCGAGGCGGTGAACGTGGGCAATATCGTGACGGAAATGCCGCTGGGCGCTCAGGTGCTGCTGGCACCGCACAGGCGGATGGGCTCGTGACGCCGGCCGGGAAGCGGGACAAGCGGATAACGTTCCACGAAGAACTGGCTGCCGGCGAGAACGCCTATGGCGAGCCAGCTCAACAGCAGGAGATGCCGGGCGTCGGCCGAGCCTGGGCGATGGTAAGCTATGGCCGATCGGACGAGCGGCGCGAGATGGCAATCGAGCGCTCGGAACAGGTCGCGACTTTTACTGTGCCTGCCAATTCAACCACGCGCGCGATCACTGCCAAGCACCTGATCAGGTTTGGCGGCGCGTATTGGGATATCAACGGGATCGCGCCCTGGGAGCGATCAGACATTCAATTCACCGCGATACGGAGGACGGCCTGATGCTGACCGGTTTCATTGACAGTTTCTGGAGCTTCACGAAGCAGGGTTCTCCTGACATCGGGACCGCGCAGCACGCGGTATCCGTTCACCGCCGCGCGAGTTTCAGCAACGGCACTGGCGCCGACCAAGCGAACAATCTCTTCGTCGACAGGCGCACCATCGCCGGTGCGGGCAGCGAGGAAATCGACCTTGCGGGTGTGCTTTCCAACGCCTTGGGCCAGACCCTTACCTTTACCGCTATCAAGGCGATCCGCATCCATTCTGATCCCGATAATGGCGGCAATATCGTCGTAGGCGGCGCCGAATCGAACGCCTTTGTCGGCCCCTTTGGCGATGCGACGGATACGCTCTCGATCGCGCCAGGCGGGTTCTTTGAGGTGGTAAATCCCAGCGCAGCAGGCTGGCCGGTCACTGCCGGAACAGGCGACCGCCTCAAGGTCGCCAACTCCGACGCAGAAGACCCGGCCAGCTACTCGATCGAGATCATCGGCGAGGCCTGATCGTGGAGATTGCGCTCGAAGTGTCTGGGTTCGACAGGATCCCGGACACTCTTGCACGCATATCGGCGGCTTTAGGGTTTGAGACGATGAGCGCGGGTGCCGAGGAAGCGCTTCAGCCGGTGCTTGAGCGGGCGCGCGAGCTTGTCCCTGTCGATACCGGCAATCTGCGCGACGGGATCGTGATCGCAGGTGAGGATTACCGTCAGGCCGGCTCTGGCGCCAAGCGCTACAACCTGCATCCAGCATCCGGAGTGCGGCAAGGCGGGATGATCGTTGGCCCCCTCGAGGTGAACGAGTTCTACGCCTGGTTTGTCGAATTCGGGACGATCAATATGGCGCCGCAGCCCTTCCTGATCCCCGCAGTAGAGAGCGAGAAGGCGCAGGTTTTTGATATCCTCGGGCGGCGTGCCGGCCGGGCAATCATGGCAGCAACGGCATGAAGGCGGAGTTCCTGGCCAAGCTGCGTTCCGACGCCGCGGTGAGCGCGGTCGCCGGTTCGATAGCGGTAGGACAGGGCTTTCGCCCAGCAATTGACTGGGTGGCACGCCGTTCTGACGATGCGAGTGCCTTTCCTGCGGCTACGCTGCAGGTGATCTCGGGCGAAGGCGATTATGATCAGGATGGCCGCACTCGCTTTGAAGAGCCGCGCATCCGCGTCACATCGTTCGGAGCAAGCTACCAGGACGCGCGTGACCTGCACGATGCCCTGCAACTGGTGATCGAGACCCCCGGCGAGGTGAACGGCGTGAGATTTCACCGCGCCAAGCTGGTGCTCGAACGGGATCTTCCGCCCGAGAAGCTGAACGACAGACTGAACATTTACCGGGTCGCGGCGGATTACCGCGTGCCCGCAACACTAGGAGACTGACATGGCAGAAGCTGACGGCGTCCTGAGCGATGGCACCGAACTGTGGCTTACGAATGGCGCGGCGGTACTGACGAAGGTCAAGGGCCTGATGAGCGTCAACCGCCCCAACCTTTCGGTCGCGAAGGTGGAAAACACCGATCATGACAGCGGTGGCACCAAGGGCTATATCCCGGGCCACGGTGACTGGGGCGAGCTGAAGGCCAAGATCAAGTACGAACCGGGTTCGGTCACCGATCAGCTGATCAACGAGCACCTGGCGAGCAAGGAAAAGCGGCCGTTCAAGATCGTGACCGTCTCCGAAGACGGCTCGACCGAGGACAACACCGCCACCATCTTCCTGATGGGCTACGAGCCCGACGAAGCCCCGCTTGGTGGCATTCGCACGGCCACGATCACCGGTCAGCCCGGTCCGATCGCTCAGGCACCGAGTGCCTGATCATGACCAAGGTCGACATGGTCAATGGCCGGGCAAACCGGCTCCAGGGCGAAGCGCAGTTCACCTATGAGGGGCGCGCCTACAAGATATCAATCAACAACCGCGCGCTTTTCGAGGCCGAGAGCGTGCTGGGTGAATCGATGCTCGATTTCGGCAACGCCATTCTCGAGGCGCTGCAGGCTGGCCGTAACCCGATGATGAAGCACGTCTGTGCGATCGTTTACGGTGGCCTGGTAATCAACCATCCCGAGATCACCGAAGACGATGTAATCGATATGGTGATGTCGGGCGACAACAATGTGCGCCGGGCGATCTACGCCGCGATGCAGGGTGTGCAGACCCCGGCCAGCGCACCGGCAGAAGCGGGAAACGCGCCGGCCACCGCCACTCCGAAGGCGAGTGGGACTGGGAAGCGGTCTACGAAAGCTGGTGCAAAGCCGGCTTCGAACCGGCCGGCTTCTGGCGGGAAACGCCGCTCTCGGTAATTCTCGCCCTGCGCGGCGTCGGGCGGCGTCAGACTGACCTTACCGACCTTGTGATCTACAATGCCTGGATGGCTGGCCTTCTGGGCCAGACAGATCCTGCGAGATACCCGCCGCTCGCCTCACTTCTCAGCTCTGCTGCCGACACCAAGGCAACGTCTGATCTGCCCGATGACCTTGTCGTGGCAAGCCGCAACGCAGCCAGTTGGGGCGCTGCCATCAAGGGCATGAACCGGACTTCGCGTCCATCCCCCACCTGATTTCAACCACGCGGAGGCCTGAATGAGCGGATCGATTGCCGCACTTCACGCCTCGCTGCGCTGGGATCTGGCGGATTTCGACCGCGGGACCGCGCATATCGAGGGCGTTTTTGGCCGCCTGCGCGGCTTCATCGTGGGGGTGAGCGAAGCCATTGCCGCCGCTGGCAGGCGCATGACGTTGGGAATCACTGCGCCGCTTGCGGGGATTGCGGCCTATACGGTGAAGGCGGCCAGCGACGCGCAGGAGCTGCAATCGGCCTTCGACTACACGTTCGGTCGAATGGCCGACCGAATGAATGTGTGGGCCGAGGAAACCGGCAATGCGATGGGCCGCGCGACGCAGGAGATGCAGGAGGGCGCGCTGGCCCTGGGCGTGCTGTTCAAGCAGGCGGCACCCACCGAGGAGGCCGCAGCCCGGCTTTCGCAGCAATTTGCCGAGCTCGCCCAGGACGCCAGCAGTTTCTACAACGTGTCGTTCGATGATGCGCTGCTACGGATCCGCTCCGGCCTGACCGGCGAGGCCGAGCCGCTGCGCAAATTCGGTGTCTTCCTGAGCGAAAATGCAGTGAAGGCGAAGGCGCTCGAGCTGGGCCTCATCAGTGCCGGTCAGGAGATCAACGAGCAGGGCAAGATCATGGCCCGCGCAGCGATCATCGCGGAAAGCATGGCCGATGCGACCGGGGACGTCGAACGCACCAGTGATAGCTTTGCCAACCGTGTCCGCGCCCTTCGTTCCGATCTGCAAGAGCTGGCCACCGAAATCGGCGAACGCTTCCTGCCGATCGCGGAGCGCGTGATTGGCTGGCTGCGATCAGCAGTTCAGTGGCTATCCGCCCTTCCTGAAGGTGTGAAGGAAGCCATGATCAACATGGCGCTTTTCGCTGCCGCGGTCGGCCCTGTCCTGATGGTGCTGAACCAGCTCGCCATTTTCGTCCTCCCCCTGTTGCTGGTGAACCTCGGTCCAGTGGCGGCCGCAGTCAGCTTCCTGCTCAATCCGCTCGGCACACTGATCGTGATCGGAGGCAAGCTGGCTGGCGAATTCGGTTTGTTGGGCGCGGTACTGAGCCGGCTTGGGCCTTTGATCATGCGTGCGTTTGGCCCGATTGGCTGGGCGATCGGGCTGGCAATCACTTTCCGCGAGGAGATTGGTAACGCTTTCCGCATCATCGGGCAGTTGGCGGAGCAGTATCTTGGCCCGAAGCTGGATCAGCTCTGGGCGGCTTTCGACCGCCTTGGCGCTGCATTCCGGCAGCTGGCAGACGGACCGCTCGGCCAACTTATCTTGGCCTTCGGCGATGTCCTTGGCCCGGTCATCGAGCGACTGATCACATTGTTCGGTGCCGGGATGGTGGCCATTGTCGGCGCGGTGATCGACGCGGTTACAGCGATCGTGCGGCTGTTTGGCGATTTGACGCAGGCGTGGAATGACACGTTTTCCGCGATCGACGCAATCCTGCGCGGCGACTGGCCCACTGCCTGGGAGCATGCCAAAAATGCCGCCGGCAACGCCATTAGGAGCATTGCCGAATGGCTGTCCGGTCTTTTCCCGCCGCTGAACCTTTTGCTGAGGCTGCTGGGCAAGCTGCGCGGTGATGAGGAACAGCCGAGCGCGGTAATCCGCACGGGTGGGAGCAATTTCACCCATCTCAGGGAAATGCTCGATACGATCGCCGGCCTCGGCGATCCCGAAGGCAATTATGCGGTAGCGGAGGAGCCCAAGGCCAGCAGAGGTCGTGGATCGCGCGGCCGGACGGGGCCAAGTGCGCAGGAGCTCGCCGAGCGCAGAGCGGAAATCGCGCTCGAGCAGCAGATTGCAGTCGCCCGCGAAAGGGGCGATCTCGACGCCCTGCGTGCGCTTGAACGTCAGCGCGATCTGCGCGACAGGATCACCCAATACCAGCGTGCCGGCCTCTCTCTTGCACTGGCGCAGACTGCGGCCGAGCGCGATATGAGCGAGCTCGACGCTGCCCGCGAGGACGCGCGGATGCGTGAACTGGCCGATATGCGTTTCGCCACCGAGCGCGAAGTCGCTCGCCTCAACAATGACCAGATCCATCTGCGATACCTCGATCAGGAAGAGGATCTGCAACGCCGCATTATTGACCTTCAGCAGACCGGTTTCGATTTGGCCACGGCCGAACGGATTGCACTTGAACAGGTGCGCGCGATCGAGGAAGCGCGGGCTGGCCTGGTCACACGCCGACTGGCCGATCAACGTGCCGCGCACGAGATCGAGCTTGCTCGGCTGCGTGGAGAGGACACCTTCCAGCTCGAGGAAGCCGCGCGGATCCGCGCACGGATCGATGATCTCGAACGCGAGGGCGGAATGACGCGTGCGGAAGCCGAGGCCGCGGCGATGCGCGAGGCGGCTGAACGCTCGGAAGCCGCCATGATTGGCACTTTCCGCGATGCGTTCCGTGGTGGCCTCCAAGCGGCGATGGATGGAAATCTCGGCCGGTTTTTCGAGAACTGGCTGCGCGAGCACAGCTTCAACGCCTTGAGCCGCGTTCTCGAGCGTCTGGCCGACCAGCTGGCAGGGCTGATTTCGGGCCAGGGCGGAAGCGGGGGCGGACTGCTGGGCGCGTTGGGCAGCATTTTTGGCGCCACCAACACCGGCAATGGCTTCGGCGGAGGTGCGGCAGCCTGGGCAAGCGCAAGTACACCCCCCGGCTTTGCTACGGGCGGATCGTTCCGCCTGCGCGGCTTCCCCGGAATCGACCAGAATTTGCTTTCGCTGAACGGCAATCCGATTGCGCGCGTCAGCGACGGCGAAATCGTCGATATCCGCCAAGGTGCGCAAGGTGGCAGCGGCGGTGTTGTCCGAGTGGTGCTGGAAGATACGACCGGCCTCTTCCGAACCGCCGTGCGTGCCGAAGCCGGGCAGATCGTGGCGGAAACCGCACCAGCCATCATCGAGGCGGGGGCCGAGGCGGGCCTCGCAAAGGTGCGCGAGATCAACAGTGCGAGCTATTGACCCGTGGCGCTGACAGATCTGCCCGATCGCCCCTGGCCGGTGGCGCGCGAGATTGAATGGGAGCTGGTCGATTTCGGCGGCACGCTGGAAAGCGAGCTGGGTGGATGCGACCAGCGCGTGAACCGCCTGGGCAATCGCTGGCAGGTCACCGTTCCGCTGCCGGCAATGGACATGACGGCCGCCCGCGAGTGGTCTGCCTTGCTGGTGCGCGGACTGCGCACCGGTGTGCGCTGGAAGATCATACAGCCGGGCACGCCGACCGGTTCGCCCGGCAATGTGCTGGTAGCAGGCGCAGGACAGGCCGGTTTCGTGCTGAATGTCGATGGCGGGACGCCCGGCTATCCGGCGCGGCGCGGGCAGTTCTTCTCGATCCTGACGGGTGGACGCCGCTTCGTGCACCAGATTGCGGATCCGCAACGCATTGCAGGTGATGGCACGGCTGCACTGCCCGTCGAGCCCGCCATGCGCGTAGTGCCGGCAGACAATGCCGTGGTGGAACTGGGCCGCCCCTATCTGGAAGGTCTGATCCGCACGCCGCGCTGGAAACTTGACGCGGACCAGCTGGCGCGGGGGATTTCGCTCACCATCAGGGAGGCGCGCTGATGGCTGCCACCGACATTGCGATTACGCTGGCAACCTTCATCCGGTTCGAAGCGCCGGGCGGCGACGTGCTGCTGGCCGATGGCGGCGTGGTGAAGTTTGGCGGCGATACCTTTGATTCCTGGCATGCCGTGTTCGGTGCGATCCAGAAAATCGATGTCATCCGCTCGACAATCGGTGACATGGCCGAGCGCGGGAAGCTGGTACTGGCCCCCAATCCGGAAGCCTCGGTGTCCAGCTGGTACAATTTCGGCATCCGCAATGCGCGGGTCCGCGTCTGGATGGGTGAGCTGGAGGCCGATGGCGTTACCTGCACCGACGCCAAACGGCTTGCAGACTGGCAGGTTGATGAGATCACGCGCGTGCAGATGATGGGACAGGATCTGCTGCAGATCGACATGATCGGCCGGGGCGAGAAGCTGTTCCTGACCAATGAAGGCAATGTCTGCTCCGACCGCTTTCACCAGTCCCTGTTCCCCGGTGAACGCGGATTTGAGAACTGCACCGACGAGCAGGGATATTTCGCCTGGGGCGCCGAAAGCCCGCAACGCGCCAACCCGGTGCGCGGGGGAAGCACTCCCACGCCTACGCGCGGGCGCGGTCGAGTGGCAGGGATCTGAACCATGACCCACCACCGCCGGCCAGATCCGCGCGGCACACCGCGCCCCGGAACACTGGCCGAAAGGGCGCGCCGCACCGAGGACGTAATCGAACGCCACCGCACCAAGCCCTTCAGCTGGATGGGCGCGAACTGCATACGCCTGGCGCGGGCGCAGGCGGTGGCGCTGGGACACAAGCTGCCCCCGGTGCCGCCGTTTCGATCCGCGCTCAGTGCGCGGCGCGCGCTGGCCACACGCGGTGCGAAATCAGTGGGCGAATTGCTGGATAAGTATTTTCCACGCCTTCCGGCGCCGGCATTCGCGATTGCAGGTGACCTGGTGACTTTGCCCGGCGAAGATGGTGAACTGGAAGCGGTCATGATCGCGGATGGGCTGGGCAATCTGTACGGATGGCACGGCGCCGGGAATGACCGGATCGTCACGGTGAAGCTGGCCATGGGCGGCGCAATCGCCGCCTGGCGGCTGTAAGGCCTGGACGATGGCCAAGGCTCTGCGCGTAATCGGAGTGGTGGCAAGCGTTGCGGCCATGATCCCCGGTCCGCACCAGCCTTTTGCGGCCGGGCTGGCGGTGGCTGCCAATATCGGATCGCAGCTGGCCGCCAAGCCGCCGCGCGCGCAAGGCCAGGTGCAGGGTTACATGGTGGGTGCGAACCAGCCCCTGCCGTATCTGATCGGCGAGGCCTATACCGAAGGCGTTGAGCTTTACCGTGACGGTTTTGGCGGCAAGGTCGACAAGGTCCAGAACCCGTACGCCTTTATCCCGCGCGTGCTGAGCTGCTGCGGGCCGATCCAGTCGATGGGCGCAACGCTGGTCGATCACCAGGCAATCGGACTGACCGGCAGCGTCGGCAGCGTCCAGGAAGCCACCGGCTATTACGACAATTTCCTCTACATCGATCAGCAGCTGGGCGCACGGCCGGAAGCGGACGCGCTGACCACGCCCTGGGGCATGGCGCCGGGTTGGAGCAGCGCGCACAAGCTCTCCTCTCTCGCCGCAGTGGGCTGGAGCATGTTGTGGGACAAGAAGGCCGAACGCTTTGCCGGTGGCCAGATCCCGCCGCTGGGCAAGGTGCCGCAGGGCGTCAAGATCTACGACCCTCGGCTTGATTCAACCTATCCGGGCGGATCTGGTCCCTGCCGTCTCGGCGATGAAAGCACCTATATCTACTACCGGTGCCCGGCGCTGCATTCGGGCATGTATGCCTATGGCCGGTATGTAGCGGGCAAGAAGGTGTTCGGCGGCGGCATGGGCGCGGCCGGCGTCAACTGGCCCGAGGTGGTCGCCTGGGCCAATGTCTGCGACGTCAATGGCTGGACCGCCAACGGCACGATCTATGAACCCGCGGACAAGTGGAACAACCTGAAGCGCATTGCCGAGTGCGGCGCGGGCCGCCCGGTTTTGCGCGGCGGGGTGGTGGGCTTTGCCTTTCAGGCACCGCGCACCAGCCTTTACACGATCACCAAGGATGACCTCGCCAGCGGCGCGGTGACCGCGCGCGGCGGCAAGGGCTTCCGCGAGAGGCACAACACGCTGATAGCCCGGTTCCGCAGCCCGGCGCACCAATGGGGATATGTCCAGGCCACGGCGGTCAGCGAAGCGGCATTCCTGGCTGAAGACGGTGAGGAGAAGGTCGACGAGCGGCAATTCGACCTGGTCACCAATGTCGATCAGGCAACCGAGCTCATCACCTATGACCTGTGGCAGCGTCGCGCCGCAGGCCCGATCACGCTGACCTGCAAGCCTCATATGAAGGTGTTTGAGGCGGGCGACTGCCTGACGCTATCGGCCGAGATCGGCGCGCATCCCGCCGGCGCGATCAAGGTTATCCTGATCGATACCGCCAAGGATCCGCGTGACGGGACGGTGCAGCTGATCTTTGAAGAGGAAAGTGACGCCAAGCACGCCGCGGCGCTCGGCGCGACGGGCGCGGCCGCTGCGGCGGCGGTGCTGCCCGGCAGCGCAGAGATGGACGCAGCCTGGTTCACCAATGCGTTCGAGGATTTCCTTGACGCGCACGATCGCGCCAGTGCGGGCCTCGAGCTCGACGGCACGGTAAAGCCGGACAGGGTGATCAATTCGTCGGTGCTGGAAGGCGCGGTTTATGCGCAGGATGCCGAATATTCGCCCGGCAGCACCGCGATCAACAACACGTCGAGCGGGCCTTACAACACCTGGATCACGGTCGCATCCAAGGACTTTACCAGCACCGGCCGTGAGGTGCTGGTGAATATGGGTGCGCGCGTTGAGGTGACCGACAATTGCAAGCTGCAATACCGCCTGCTGTGCGACGCGGCGCAGGTCGAGGATGCGCTGGGCCCACTTTCGGTCAATGTCGGCGATCAACAGCCGCTAAGCTACCTTTGGGCGCACACGCCTATCGCGGGGTCGCATACCTACGAGTTGCAGGTGCAGTGCAACAATAACGGCATTGTGGTGCACAACCCGGTGCTGGCCCCCAGCGAAAACCGCAACATCTGACCTGCGCTGCGCGGGTCAATCCGGAGAAGTCGATACATGCAGACGCAATGGGGGCCATGGCTGGCCGCGGAGAGGCGCGCCCAGCGCGGCGGCGAAATATGGCCTGATGCAATCGTGCGCGGCCTGCCGTTCGCGATGGTGCTGCCCATCCCGATCGATGTGTCGGGGGATGCGTTTGTCGCCAGTCTGCGTATCGCACCCGGCGCAGTCGGCGATTCCCTGGCAGATTTCGCCTGCACGCCGGGCTCCTACGAGGACGGGTTCACCCTCGTGACCTTCACCTTGACTGCAGAGCAGACTGCCCTTGCGGGGGCGGCGGATGCCGATGGTGATGGCTTGGCCGAAGTGGTGATGGACGCGCTCTACACGCCCGCAGGCGGCCTGCAGATGCGCGCCTTTGGCCTTGTAATTCCCATCTCTGACCCGGTGACGGAGCCTGCCCCATGAGCGCGACGATGACCATTAGCCTCAACCGGCAGCCCGTCACCGTACCAATGCCGGGTGCAATGGCTGCCCAGGTGGCGCAGGCTTCCTCGATCCGCGCCCAGGCATGGGCGGTAGGCACCGAACCGGGCGGGCCGGGGACGTTGAGCGCACGGGAATGGAGCGAGGAGGCGCAGATTGCGGCGTCCGCTGCGGACGCATCCGTTGCCGCCGTGGCGGCGGCGGCGGCGGGCCTCAACAAGCTGTCCGACATCATTACCTGGCACGATGGCCTTCCGCGTCATCAAGTCGCGTGGCAGACCGATATTGGCCGCGCCACCATGCTGCCCAACGGCAACTGGTCTTTCGTTTCCGCCGTGACCGAGGAGCGCTGGATTTACGCGAACGGCCAGAAGGTCGCGCCGATCATTCAGGTGGCGGGCGAGTTCAAGTCCGCGCCGTTCCACGACACAATCCCCAGCAGCGGCCAGCCCGGTTTCGTCACCAACAGTAACACGGGCGGCACCGCGCTGACGCAATACGCCACGCAGCACAGTTCGCCGGATCGCTTTGGTGGCACGGGTGGCTGCCTGCGACTGGTGCAGGCGACCACGACGCAAAGCGCTGCGCAGCGCCGCTTTAACGATCAGACCGTGGACGCGGTGGCTGAGGACATCGTGCGTGTGGTGGCGCATGTTTCGTTTAACGCCAACCCCACCGGCACGGGCAGCTACCTGCTGGGCGTGCGGGCGATTTCCGGCAGCGCGCCGGGCGGGACAATGACTTTCGGTTTTAACACCTCGGGTGAGTTCATTTCGACCACGCCCGCTAGCCAAGTCCTGCGGGGCGGATACGAGCCGCTCGAAGTGCGTGATGGCAAGCAGTGGTGGCTGATCTGGGCGGACATGCGCTGCACCGCTACCGGCACAATCGCAGGTTATCTGCGGGAGCCGCAAACGCCTGTTGGCGCGGACATCGCGGTGCAGGATTTCTACATCACCAAGAACCCGCTGGGCCGCGCTTCGGGCGTGCCGGTGTGCCGTGCCAACGCGAATTACGCGGCGGACAGGCTGGGCCTTGGGAGTGCATCGCAGTTTCTCGAAGTGCATTTCTGGGAGAATGGCCGGGGCGTGAGCCGTGCTGCGGGCCATCAGGTGAGTCTGCCTGCCGTGCAGTTGGACGGAAACCGCTATTCGGTGGCGGGCAGCGTGTTCAACACCGAAAGCCGCATTGATGTTTACGCGGCCAAGACCGCAGCCAATCACAATTTCCTGCTTCCGCACCGCTATCCCGAACGCGACTTCAAGGGGTTGGGCGGCGCGACCTATCAGAACCTCACCTTCCGCGCGCTTGGCCATTGGGATCACAAGCTGCGCATCGAAACTGGCAGCAGCAATCTCGACATTCGCGGCCTGTCGGATACCGATTATCTGCGCCTGCCGTGGATCGGGCTGAACACCTCGAAATCGTTCACCCAGAACTTCCACTTCAATGGGGTGATGTTCAGCGCAGGCAGCGCGGCGACTTCGCAGTTCGGCCAGAACGAAATTCCGCAGAACCAGCAGGGGCAGATCGCCTATGGCGGCGCCTTCACCAGCGATATCATGGGCATGGCCTCGCACCCTTACGAGTATTCGCGCCTGCGAAACAAGGTGCCCTATGGAGAGGGATTGAAAAACAACGCGGCGACGTATGTCGGCAATTTCCCGCGCGACACGAATAGCAACAGCCAGTTGTTTCAGGTGAACAATATGTTTACCTTCGGGGTGGCCAAGCCGCTCGGCCTCAGCAACTGCGTGGCCAATATCGGCGGGCTGGTGCAGGCCAATATCAGCGGCGACTTCATGGGGTGGGGCAGCGGCCTTTCCGGTGAAATCCGTGACTGGCTGGCGATCCGTGACAATGTGATCCGCGCCGACTTCTACCAGTCCGCGCCCGATATGCCGCTCTGGCTCGATTACGGGGCTGGCTGGGTGTCGGTGGAAACGGCTGCTGCATCCGCTGGTATGACGGTAGCAAACTTTGTCCGCACGCTTCCGGTGCACCATCGGTGGGAGCGCTACGGCCAGTTGAGCCGCCCCTATGACGCGAATAATCCGCGCACGCTGGCCGATCTGCAATACGACCCCAAGCCCGACGAATGGACGGCGGTGATCGAATGGCAGATCAAGGGCGCTACCTTCAACAGCGCCGACAAGCCGGGGTATCAGTGCCACCGCACATATCGCCGCCTGCCTGATCCTGCGGCACCGCTCGGCTATGTGCTCACCGCCAGCGTGCCGTATGACAGCGCGTGGATTTCCACGGGTTACAAGCAAGCTGCACCCGATAATCCGCACCTGCTGTGGGTGCGCGGGAATGGCCGCTATCGCAGTTCGGACGGGGCATGGACGCCGATTGACGGGGCCAGCGAAGGCCCGGCCTACCCCAATACCTTCACCCACGGCGACCTCAGCCAAATCAATGTCAGCTCCACCACGCTGAATATCACCGTGCGGCGCGGGCTGGCGAATGTGAGGGCGCAGGGGTTCTTCGGCCAAGGGCCGCAGAACGACCCGACGCGTGTTCGCAATGTCACCATCGAGAATTACTTCCTCGCCAACCAGACGCAGAACGCGGTGCGTTACGACAATATGAGCGGCGGCACGATCACGCTGCGGAACTTCGTGCTGGCCAAGAGCATTGAAGAGGACAAGCCAGACTCCGGGGCCAATCGCCCGTGGCTGTTGCAAAGCCAGAACGCGCCATCTTATGTGCTGGATAATGCAGTTTTGACGGCCATGGTGCAGGCCGATGGCGCCATTCTGTCCCCTGTGGTGCAGGATGGCAGCCCGCCCAATCCGATCCCGCCCAGCGCCTATCGCCGGGTGCTGGCATCGCAATACGATGAAACCACGAAAACGTGGTCCACTGTCACCCCCACTGTTGTTAATGGCAGCGTGACCGAGCCTACCTGGGCGCAATTGCTGGGACGCAACAGCCCGATCTACGATCCGCGTTCGGGCTGGATCAATCAGGAAAACGAAGTGGAAGCGATGGCCCGCTGGGTCTTTCCGCCCAATGCCGTGCGCTATCTGGGCTGGAACCCAAATCAGGCCATCGACAACACGCTGCGCAGCCGGATCACCTACATCACCACCTACAACTTCATCACGGAGGTGCTGCAAGCGCTGCCCATCGGGCACGGCACCATCGCCAACAATCAGGCGGCGGGCACCGAAGTGCCGATCTACGAGGACTTTGATGACGGCAAGCAGAAGATCGTGCGCCTGCCCGGTTTCACCATCGACCCGATGTGGAGCGGATACGGGATCGACACGCCTTTCACGATCACGCCGGACGGCAAGTTTGTGCAGCGCTGGGCCTCGCTGTCCTCGCTCAACAAGGTGCTGCCCTTCCTGACCCGCTCGCCCGATGGCCAGTTTGGCCCGGTCGTCACCATCGATGTAACCGCTTGAGGAGCCGCCGCCATGCACGACATTAACGAAGTCCACCCTGTTTCCGCTGTCGGCCTTTCGGTGTGCGACAATTTCGCCGCCGCCATCATGGTGCAGGTGGATATCGCCACGGGTGAGCCGGTCGATCTGTTCGAGATTGACGCCGATGATCTGGTGATCGCCCGCGTGGTGGAATTGACCTTCACGCGCGAAGGCCCAAGCGGCGAGTTTGCCGAAGTGGCCGATCCCGAAACCGGCGATACGGTGACGCAGGAATTGCTGGGCGACGTAACCGAAACCGCCATGGGTCTGCCTGCCGGGGAATACCGCGTGGTGGGTGCCAACGGCCATGTGGTCGATATCACCGTGCCCCCGTTTGAGGGCGCGGGCGTCGTAATCTGACCTGATTAATAGCTGGTCTTTCCAGGCCAAACCGGAGCACCTTTCCATGTTCGACAATCACAATGCCCTCGCCGAGCGCGGCGGGGAGATCGCTGCTGCCGGCTTCAAGGCTGCGCCTGCTGTCGCGGTGACTACGGCGGCCAGTGCCGGGATGACGCTGGAGGAGTGGGTCTTCACGGTGACGCTGATCTACCTCGTGCTGCAGATCCTTCATCTGGGATGGAAGTGGGCGCGTGACCTCAAGCGCGATCGCGCAGAGCGCCTGAAGGAAGGCGCACAGTGAGCGGTGTCGTTTCAGGCCGCGCCGCGGGCCTTGTCGGTTCCGTCCTTGCCGCGTTGGCGCTGGCGGTCGCTACCATCGCGCCATGGGAGGGTAAGCGCAACGAACCGTATCGTGACCCGATCGGGATCCTGACCGTCTGCTATGGGGAAACCCGCGTGCCCATGCGTCGCTATACCGACGCCGAATGCACGGCCATGCTGGAGAGCGGCGCGGCAGGCTTCATGGAGGGTGTGCGCCGGCGTAATCCGGGGATCGTCGAATACCCGCACCAGTGGGCCGCGCACACCAGCCTTGCCTATAATATCGGGCAGTCCGCCTATGACAGGTCGAGCGTCGCCCGCCTGTTTGCTGAAGGCCGCCAGGTGGAGGCCTGCCGGTTCATGAACCGCTTCGTCTACGCCGGCGGCAAGAAGCTGCGCGGTCTAGAACGGCGCCGTGCGGCCGAGGTCGAGCTTTGCCTGAAGGATGCCCGATGAATCTGCCGTTCAATCCGTTCGGTGCGATCGCCGCGAAGATCTACAGCGCGCTGCTGATCGCAGCCGCAGCAGCTGCCTTGGTGCAAACCCTGCGCATCGAAGGCGTATGGTGTCGCGAGGTAGCCGAAGGCGAGCGATCGCGCTGCCTGATTACAGGATTTGTTCAGGACGTGGCCGACCGCGATGTCACGATCGCGCAGCGCACGGCCGAGCGGGACGCCGAGATCACGCAGCACCTTCTGACCAAGCAGGCTTACACCGGAGCGCAGGCGGAAGCTGCGCGCCTCGAGAGCGAACGACTGGAGCGAGTCCAGAACCGTCAGCAGGAGATCACCAATGCCACGATCGACGATTACCGCCGCCGCCTTGCTGCCGCTCGCGCTGATGCTGAACGGTTGCGCCAGCGCGCCTCAACCGGAACCGGTTCTTCAGGTGCGGCCGCAGGAATCGATCTGCCCGGCCTACCCGTTGCCTCCGGACGAGCTGATGCGTCGGCCAGCGATCGTGGATTTCCTCTCGCCGAGCGGCTGACAGCGACTGAGCAGGCGATCCAGCTGGACGAGCTGATCAGCTGGATCGAGGCGCAGGCCCGCGTCGATCCCAACGAGTAGGACGTTGTTCCCAGGGCCGGGAAAGACCTTGTCCAGAATGGGGGTATCAGCGGGGGTATCTCTTCCCGCAGGATGGACGAAATAGCCCGGATGTCCGCCATTCTCGCCCGGCGGCGGGGCGGAGGGGTTATCCGCCGCGATCCAGTATATCGATACCGAGGTTCTTTCGGCCATGTTCGATGAGCTCGGCGATCAATTGCTTCGCTCTGACCATTTCATCGTGCAGCAGATCCCCGTAGTCAGCCTGCGGGTCGGAGTGGCGCGCGTCGGTGAAATTCTCGAGCAATTTCTGCGTTTCTGTCGGGAGGATCAACTTACCGGTCGAGATCGTCTGATTCAGGATTTTTGTCGCCTCGCGATATCGCTGATTTTGCCGAGCACTTTCCTCCTCAGTCGGCCCTCTTTGGCCTTCCCAATGATCAAGCCACCGGCTGTTGAGCCGGTAGATCTCGCTGAGTGCGTCGACGAGGTCAGCGTAGGCGGCGAGACGGCGATCCCACATTCGCTCTGATTTGTAGCGCTTCAATGCCCAGCCAACGGCGAGCCGAGCAACCACGGCTGCACCTGCAAGCTGGGCGATCAGCTTCAGAACTTCAAAGATCAAAGTGCTGCTCATGGTCTCTGCCCCCGAAAATTACACCGGCACCCATTTCTAAATTTCTGCCTACAGGATTTCGCAATGCTCACCAACGCCGCGGCGAAAGCCGCCGGCGCGCAGGCGCGCGCCTACAAGCTTTTCGACCAGGGCGGGCTGCATCTGTTCATCGCGCCCACGGGCCTGAAGAGCTGGCGGTTGAAGTACCGCTGGAAGGGCCGCGAGAAGCTGCTGACGATCGGCCGATTTCCCGAGGTGAGCCTTGCCCAGGCGCGGATCCGCGCGGCCGAGGCGAAGGACGCGTTGAGCCGGGGAACAGATCCGTCGAACGCGTCAAGAAAATCGCCGCAAGCTGACACGTTCGAGCAGGTGGCGCGTGCCTGGTACCGGCATGGCCGGCCGGGATGGTCGGCCGCACACGCAGCCGATGTGATCGGCAGCCTCGAGCGCGATGTCTTCCCGGCGATAGGAGGGGAGCCGGTAGCGGCGATCACCGCGCCGCAGCTGCTTGCGGTCATGCGTTCAGTCGAGCGGCGCGGCAGCGTGGCCACCGCCCAGCGCATTCGTCAGCGCCTGTCCGAGATCTACGGCTTTGCCATTGCCGAAGGTTTGGCCACGATTGATCCCGCTGCACGCCTTGGCGCGGCAATGCGGGATGCTCCACCGGCGGTGCCGCACCCCGCGCTGCTGAGCGCGGAGGATTGCCGTGCACTGTTGACGGCGTGCGAAGGGATCGCGGCCAGCCGGGCCACGGTGCTGGCCAGCCGGTTCTTGGCGCTGACGGCGGTGCGCCTTGAAGCGGTGCGCGGCATGCACTGGTCCGAAGTGGATTTCGAGGCCCGGATCTGGACGGTGCCAGCCGCGCGGATGAAACTGGCGCGGGCGAAGAAGGCCGATCCGCGTTTCGATCACCAGGTGCCACTTTGCGCGGCGGCGCTCGCCGTCCTCGAGGAGGCCATGTCCACTTTTTCGCCCGCATCTGAGGCGCTGAAAATGAACAGTCTGATTTTTCCCGGCCGCGGCAACCAGCCGATTGGCGAGGGTGCGATCCGCGAACTTTACCAGCGTGCAGGATTCAAGGGGCGCCATGTGCCGCATGGTTGGCGCGCCAGCTTCTCGACCATCATGAACGAGGAGCTGGGAGAGGAGTGGCGGACCGTGATCGACCTTGCCCTTGCACACAGCAACAAGGGCAAGGTCGAGGCGGCCTATAACCGATCGCAGCTGCTCGACCGGCGGCGCGTGGTGTTTGATCGGTGGGGCGAGCTGCTGGCGGGTTAGGCCTGTGGCCGTTCCAGCCGTGCGATTTCCTTCTTCAGCTCCTCGCGCCGGGCGGCAGCGTTCTGCTTGTCCCATTCGAGCTGATAGTTCAGCAGGAAGTCTGCCATATCGTCGCCCAGCAGGGCGCCAAAGCGATAGGCCAGTTCCCGCGAAATGTCCGATTGCCCCAGCAGCACGCGCTGCAGGCCGACGCGGTTGACCTTCAGCAGCTCTGCCAGCGTGACAACTTTGGTAAGGCCCCATTGCGGCAGGATCACCTCGCGCAGATAGACGCCAGGCGGCCGGGTAAGTTCGGGCTGTTTGTCGATCCGCATCTCGGCCGGATCATCAATGCGGTACTCGTCTGCGGTTTCCATGATTCGCTCCTTGCCCTTCATTTTGTAGCGCAGCGCTATACATTTTGCAACAGAATTGTAGATCATCGGTCTACAGTTTGGGCGGGGTTTCCCCCGCCCGGCCGGTTCAGTGGGGATCGCGGTAATCGAGGAGCGAGACCTGCTGCTTGGCAATATCGCAGTGAAAGAGCAGCCGCCTGTTGCCGGTCACATCAAGCGACCAGTAACCCGCGCGGCCCTTCCATTCGTGCGCCCGCCAGTTAGGGAAGTTTTCAACCAGCTGGCGCGGGTGGGTCATCACGCGGATCGCGGCAATCTGCTGGGCGATTATGGTGAATTCGAAAGGGTCGAGGCCCTTGACCGCCGTGAGGCTGGCATCGCGGACCATCTTGCGGATGGCCTTGTGCTTGACGGTGATGATTTCCACTTGGTTTCTCCTTGCTGTGTATATTCTGAATATACAACAAGGATGATTCGCGCAAGACAAAAGTATATCTAGAATATACATTTTCTCGCCGTTCAGGCGGGGGAACGGGCGTTGGCGCGCCCGAAACCGACGACAACTGCATCGTCACAACCCCAACCGGTCCCGCCATGGGGCCGTCCCGCCAGCCGACGTCCGGCTGAGCCCTTTATGGAGCATTTTCGATGCATGTGACGCCAACCTCGTCCATTCTGGACGCAATTCGCCCCGTGACCCCGGCCGCTGGCTATCAGGGCGGCAAGCGCAACCTGTCGCGCCGCATCTGCGGCCTGATCGATCGGCTGGATCATGATGGCTATGCCGAGCCCTTTGTCGGCATGGGCGGGATTTTCCTGCGCCGTTCCACTCGGCCGCGCGCCGAGATCATCAACGATATCTCGGGCGACGTCGCGACGTTTTTCCGCGTGCTGCAGGAGCATTATCCCTATTTCGTCGATATGCTGCGCTGGCGGGTGAGCAGCCGGTCGGAATTCGAAAGGCTGCGCGCCCTGCCGCCGGAGCAGCTGACCGATCTGCAGCGGGCGGCGCGTTTCCTTTACCTCCAGCGGCTGGCCTTTGGCGGCAAGATCCAGGGGCGCAATTTTGGCGTCGATGCGCGAAGCGGCGGTCGGTTCAATCTCGCGCGGCTGGAGCCGATGCTGAGTGACATTCACGAACGACTGCAGGGCGTGGTGATCGAGCAGCTCCCCTTCGAACGCTTCATCGCCCGGTATGACCGGCCGGGCATGCTGTTCTACTGCGATCCGCCCTATTTCGGCTGCGAGGGTGATTACGGCGCGGACATTTTCGCGCCCGAGGATTTCGCGCGGCTGGCCGGTATCGTCGCGGGCGCGCGCGGCCGCTTCATTGTCTCGCTTAACGACACGCCGGAGGTGCGCGCCATCTTCGCCGGATTGCACCTTGTGCCGGTCGAGACGACCTGGACGATCGGCTCCGCCCACGCGGCCCCGAAGAAGGTTGGCGAGGTGCTCATCGCAAATTTCGACCTTGCCGCGCCAGGCTGAGGCTCGCCGGCTGGCACGGACCTTGCGCTTGCCCTTCTGGCAAGCCCCGGCCGGGCGCAGCCCGGCTGGTCCGGCGGTGCCGGAGGAGGTTTGATCGGGGGATGGGGGAGGCCTTTCGGCCTCGGGGCGCGTCTGCGCCAGAGCATCGGGGGGCCATTGCCCCCCGATTCATTCTATGGATCAGAATGATCCCCCGGTTTCATCGGCCCCGGAGGATTCGCGCTTCGTGCTTCACGCTCATCGACAAGAGCGGCGATCCGCCCCAGGACGTCGCCGAGATAGGGATCGCGGTTGAAGGTGGCGGAATATTCGCGCGCGGTAAGGCCGGCGAGCATCCGTTCGAATTCGGCCTTTTGCTGCCGGCGACGATCCTCCTCGCACGCCGGCGTCGGAGCCTTGCCGAAGAGCCTGCCGAGCCATTCGCGCATCGATGGCGGCGCATGGAGGGCATAAGCGTTGCTTGCCTGCTTCACCTGCGGTCCGCCTGGTTCAGGATCCTCGAGCTTTTCAGACCGGCGCATCCACGAAATGAAGCCTGCTTCCCGCAGGCGGCAGAGCGCCAGATGCACTGCCGAATAGGCGCGGCCGATCGCGTCGGCGATCGTGCGGATGGCGGGATCGAGGCGCCCGGTCATGAAGTCGACGTGCTCGTAGAGATATTCGAGCACCGCAATTCCGACATCCCCCAAGACGCCATTGCGACAGCCCGGATCGGTCTCGCGGCGTTCGGCCCGCGTCTTGAGTTCGAGCGCCTTGGCTGCCTTCAGCAGAGCGCCGGTCCACCTCTTTCCACCGCGAGCTGATCCTCCGTTGATCGGCTTCCAGATCCTGTCTTCAATCTGTCCGACATAGTAGGAATTGCGCCAGACCGGCTGGCCCGTGCGCGGTGAATCGCCGCGGGAAAGCAAGGCCCTTGTCTTGCGCGGCAGCTCGTAACCTACGAGGTTGGCCGCGATCAGCCCGATCGGCTGCGCGTCAAATGGCTGGCCGGGTGCGCTGCTCATGCCGCACCCCCTGGCGCCCGCACGAGCTGCTGGACTGAATTTGCTGCTAGTTGCGCGGACCTTCGCGCAGCTGTTCGGCCGATTGCAATCCCTGGCAGAGCAGATCCGCCCATTCCTGCGCCAGAACGCGCCGGCGCGGCATGTAGGCCGCCCGGTTGTAACGCGATTCCACACCGCCGGGCTTGTGCGCTAGCATCAGGTCGATGATGGCGCGGTCGCCCGCATTGCCTAGATCGGCTGCACGTTCGTTCATGATCGTCGAGAAGGTGCTGCGCCAGCCATGCGGCACGTGGCGACCCGCAAACATGGGCGTGCGGCGATAGGCCGTGCTGAGCGCGTTCTCGCTGATCGGCTTTCGTGCCTGCTGCGGCGAGGGAAACAGCCACGCCCGCCCACCGGCGTCGTCGATCGCGGCCTTCACGACTTCCACCGCCTGACGCGAAAGCGGGATAGTGAAGGCGAAAACCTCCTGCTCGCTCTCCGCGCGTTCCAGCTTCAGCTTCTCGGCCGGGATGATCCAGCGCGGATCCTCGCCGTCGAGATCGTGAAATTCCTCCGCCCTGGCGAAGCGCACCGGGCCCGGCCGCGACGCGGTGAGCGCCAGCAGGCGCGAGGCCAGCTTTACGGCTGGCCAATGCCGTTCGGCCTCCAGCTCCTTCAGGCCCGCTCGCGCTTCCGAAATTGTCACGACTGCCGGATATTTGCGTTTGGGAACCGGGCGAAGGATCGCGGTAAGCGGCGCGGCTGGATCGGCCGTTGCCTTTTCGTCCACGATTGCCAGCTGAAAGATGCGCGAGATCCGCATCAGCATTCGGTGTGCCTGATCGACCGCTCCGCGATCCTGCATAGCCTCGACGATCGGCCGGATGTCCGAAGGCAGCAGCTCCGCGATCGCGCGGTCCGCCAGATCCGGAAAGGCCTCCGCTTCCAGCGCTGACAGCACCTGCTGGGCGTGGTGCGGCTTCCACCCATGCGCCTGCAGGCTGTGCCAGCGCAGCGCCGCCTGCTTGAAGGTGTAGGCTGCTGGGGCAACGCCGGTTCGGCGCTGCCGCGCCATCTGCGCGGCGGATGAGGGATCGAGACCGGCTTGAAGCGCCTTCTTCGCCTCGTCCCGCATCGCGCGTGCATCGGCCAGACTGACCAGCGGGAACTGGCCGAAAGTGAGCTGCTTCTCTTTCCCGCCGAACCGGTATTTCAGGCGCCAGCTCTTCACACCCGAGGGCAGCACCAGCAAATGCAGCCCGCCGCCGTCGAAAAGCTTTACGGGCCTCGGCCCTGGCTGGGCCGCTTTCACCTGCGCAACAGTCAGCATCCGATGCCCCCACAACGGCGACCGGGTGCCCCGAAAATGCCCCCAGCGATGCCCGGCTTGCCCCGGAACTTCCCGGAACAACTCGGACGCAGGAATGGGCCGCAAATGGCGGAATTGCAAGGGTTTGGCGGAAGAAGCCGGAACACGGCGGAATAGGGAGTGGTGCCCAGGGGCGGAGTCGAACCACCGACACGACGATTTTCAGTCGTCTGCTCTACCACTGAGCTACCCGGGCATCTCTCAGGCGACGGTCCGGCAAGTCCGGTCCGGCGAGCGATTGGAAGCGGCCCTATGGCGAAGCCGCGCCAGCTTGGCAAGGGGCTTTGTGCGCTCTTTTTGCGAAGGGAGTGCAGCGCGCCGCCCCGCTCCCCGCACCGGCCATCAATGCATATGCGGGGTTTCCGCCCCCTTGGGCACGCGGATCGTGGCGACCAGGCGGCGCACATCCGGCGGCGTCGGCGCGGTCATTCGGGCCACCAGCATCGCCACGGCAAAGTTGAGCACCATGCCGACAACGCCGATCCCCTCGCTGGAAATACCCAGCAGCCAGTTTTCAGGGGTATCCAGTTCCGGAAACCACAGCTTGAAAAAGGCGATGTAGAGGAAGGTGAAGGACAGGCCCGTCACCATCCCCGCAATCGCGCCTTCGCGGTTCATCCATTTGGTGAAGATGCCCAGGAATATCGCCGGGAACAGGCTGGCCGCTGCAAGGCCAAAGGCGAAGGCCACCACCTGCGCCACCCAGCCGGGCGGATAGACGCCCAGATATCCCGCCACCAGAATCGCCGCACTGGCCGCAAGTCGCGCTGCCAGCAGTTCCCCCTTCTCCGATATGTCGGGCCGGAAGGTGCGCTTGAGCAGATCGTGGCTGACCGAGGAGGATATCACCAGCAGCAGCCCCGCCGCAGTGGAGAGCGCTGCGGCCAGCCCGCCCGCTGCCACCAGCGCGATCACCCAGCCGGGCAATTGCGCGATTTCCGGATTGGCCAGCACCATGATGTCGCGGTCGACATAGACCTCGTTCTCCCCTGCCGCGGCGGGATTGCTCACCAGCCGTTCGCCCGATGCGCCGGCTTCGCCCGTAAAGACCGGCGCGCCGCCATCAAAGGCGTGGCCGCTGCGGTATTGCATCACCCCGTCGCCGTTCTTGTCGGCCCAGGCGATCAGGTCATTCGCTTCCCAGTTTTTCAGCCATTGCGGCGCATCGGCGTAGGACCTGCCCTCCACCGTCTCGATGAAATTGAGACGGGCAAAGGCACCCACGGCAGGCGCGGTGGTATAGAGCAGCGCGATGAACACCAGCGCCCACCCGGCGCTGCGGCGCGCGTCGCTTGCCTTGGGCACGGTGAAGAAGCGCACGATCACGTGCGGCAGGCCCGCCGTGCCGATCATCAGCGCGGCGGTAATGCAGAACACGTCAATGCTGCTTTTCGAGCCAGCGGTATAGGCGGCAAAGCCCATATCCTGCAGCGCCATATCCAGCTTTTGCAGCACATAGAGGCCCGACCCGTCATTCACCTGCGACCCCAGCCCCACTTGCGGCAGAGGGTTGCCGGTAATCAGGAAGCTGATGAAGAAGGCGGGCACCAGATAGGCAAAGATCAGCACGCAGAACTGCGCCACCTGCGTATAGGTGATGCCCTTCATCCCCCCCAGCACGGCATAGACGAACACGATGCCCATGCCGATGATGACGCCGGTGGTCACCCCCACATCCAGGAAGCGCGAGAACACGATGCCCACGCCGCGCATCTGCCCGGCGATATAGGTGAAGCTGATGAAGATCAGGCAGATCACCGCCACCACGCGCGCAGCCTTGCTGTAATAGCGCGCGCCGATGAAATCGGGCACGGTAAACTCGCCAAACTTGCGCAGGTAAGGTGCCAGCAGCAGCGCCAGCATGACATAACCGCCCGTCCAGCCCATCAGATAGACGCTGCCGTCATAGCCCGAAAAGGCGATGATCCCGGCCATCGAGATGAAACTGGCCGCGCTCATCCAGTCGGCGGCGGTCGCCATGCCGTTGACCACCGGGTTCACCCCGCCGCCGGCAACATAGAAATCGGTGGTGGAACCGGCCCGCGCCCACAGCGCAATGCCAATATACATGGCAAAACTGCCGATGACGAAGATGTAGATCAGCGTCTGCGTGTCCATCGCGCCTGTGCCTCTCTTCAGTCTTCGAGGTGATATTTGCGCTCAAGCCGCTTCATGGCGTGCGCGTAATAGAAGATGAGGGCGATAAAGACATAGATCGCACCCTGCTGCGCGAACCAGAAGCCCAGCGGATATCCGCCGATCATGAACTGGTCGAGCCATTCGCGAAACAGGATGCCTGCACCAAAGCTGACCACGAACCAGATCGTCATCAGGATCGCCAGCAGGCGCAGATTGGCCCGCCAGTAGAGATTGCTTTCGGCGGTTTCGCCGGTCGATTCGGCCCCGTCTTCGGGAACCTTCGTGTTCTCAGTTTCGTTTGTCATGCCGAATGGGAAGCGTCTGCTGCCGGGCCGCCAGGCGGCACCGCCAAAAGACGCGCTTCCCGATCCTCCCTGTTGTCCTCTAGGACGCAGGTTGTAACGCTGCCGTGCTTGCCCGCAAGCCGCATCAACAGCTTTATTTTCGATCTATTGTTCAAGGGAAACAGGACCATGGCCCGCATTCTCGTGCTCTACTACTCCTCCTATGGCCACATCGCCACCATGGCCGATGCCGTAGCGGAGGGAATCACCGCCGCGGGGCACGAGGCGGTGATCCGCTATGTCCCCGAAACCGCGCCTGCCGATGTCGCCGCAGCAGCCGGTTTTCAGGTGCGCGGCGACCACGGTCAGATCGAAGGGCCCGACGCGCTGGCCGAGTTTGACGGCATCGTGCTGGGCTGCCCCACCCGCTTTGGCCGGATGGCCAGCCAGATGGCCGCGTTCTGGGATACCTGCGGCGGCCTGTGGTTCCGCGGCGCTATGATCGGCAAGGTGGCGGGCGTGTTCACCTCCACCGCCGCGCAGCATGGCGGGCAGGAAACCACGCTGTTTTCGATGATCACCAACCTGCTCCACTTTGGCTGCACGATCGTGGGGCTGGATTACGGCTTTACCGCGCAGAACGGCGTGGACGAAGTAAAGGGTGGTGCGCCCTATGGCGCCACCACGATTGCCGACAATGACGGCACGCGCCAGCCCAGCCAGACCGATCTGGACGGGGCGCGCTATCTGGGCCGCCGCGTGGCGGAAACCGCGGCCAAGCTGGCGGGATAAAGCCGCCCACGACGCATGGCTGCAAGGGGACGCTGCTCGCCGCAAGCGTCCCCTGTCCGCCCTGCATCAGCGGCGCAGCATCACCGGTGTGGTGCTGGACGAAAGCACGACGCCCGGCGGCAGCGACACGGGCACATCCTGTTCCAGCGTCGCCATCAATTCGCGGCCTTGCGGGATAACCGCGCTCTTGCCCGTGATGAACCCGGCGAAGACACCTGCCACCACAACGCCACCGACAGTGGCCAGCGTGTTGCCCTCGCCTTCCTGCCGATAGGTGCCGTCCAGATTGACCCGCTGGCCGCCGAGTTCCAGATATTGCAGCTCGATATCCATCTTGCCCGATTTGCCGAAGGCGCCCCGATTGGTGAGGTAGGTGATGCGGCCCACCGCGCGGGTCCCGGCAGGGATCACCACATATCCGCCCAACATCACCGGATGTACCACCGACATGGCGAAGCTGTCGCCCTCACTCCAACTGTCGCCGCGCGTGGTCACTTCCTGATTCATGCGCAAAAGGATTTCGGTGTTGGCGGGCAGCCGAGCGGCGGGGGCGGGCGGCGCTTCAACAGCCTGCAAAGTGACGGGGGCCGCCTGTATGCCATCGGCATCTTGCGCGTTGGCGTGAACGGCAAAGGCGAACAGGGCGCTGGTGGAAAATGCGAAGGCGGATCGGAATTTCATGGCAAAGGTCTCCTGCGAAGGGGAACCTATTGCCGGATCAACGCCGAAATATTGTGAACTTACGTGGCTAATGCCTGTTAATTAGGGGCAAATTCTCATCTGAAGAATAGCAGGCTTCGGCATCCGGCCGGCTATTCTGCAACCGCCTTTGCTTCCATCGCCAATTCGGCCTGATCGGCAGATGGCGCAGGCGCTTCCACGATGGCAGGTGCAGTATCGGCGGGAGAAACAGCAGCAGCGGCAGGCGCCACAGGCACCGGATCGGCCATCAGCGCATCGATGCTGCAATCGCGCGGCGCAGGGCGGTTGCGCAGCGCGGCAATGTCGGCTTCGCGCAGGCAGAGATAGCTTTCGCGCATGGCGCTGTAGGGGTCCACGCTGTCGCGGATCTGGCCCAGCCGCTCGTCAAATTCGATGCGGAATTGCAGCGAATTCACCGTATAGGCCGGCACCGCGTAATAGGGCGTGTTGAACGGCGCGCCCACGGCCAGCGGCACCACCGCCTGGTCCAGCGTGCTGCCGATGATATCGCGCAGCGTGGTTGCCCCGATCAGCGGCAGGACAAGGAACGGCCCCGGCCCCACCCCGTAATAGCCCAGCGTATTGGCCAGCCCGTTGCGGCGATAGGGCAGCTGGAATTCCGGCCCGGCGGCAATGTCGAACAGCCCGCCAATGCCCACGGTGGAATTGATGGTGAACCGCGCCAGCGTCTCGACCGCCTTGCCCGGTTTCAGCTGGAGCAGGAAATTGACGAAATTGACCGGTTCCAGAAGATTGCGCAACAGGTTGCGCAGGCCGTTGCGCAGCGGTTTGGGCAGATCGTCGCGGTACACCTCGGCCACGGGGGCCACGAAATTGCGATCGATGCTTTGGGTAACTTCGTAGACCTGGATATTGACGCTTTCGAGCGGGTCGCCCGGCGGTGCGGCCAGATTGCCTTCCACGATGATGACGTCTTGCGGTTCGGCCGCGTCGAGGTCGGTTACCGTCGCGGCCGGCTGCTCCACGCCCGCCCCGATCCCCTCGGCCGGGGCTGGCGCGCCCTCCTGCTGCGCCTCTGCCAGAGCCGCGGCGCCCTCTGCCGAAGCAGCCACCGAAACCGGCAGGGTGGCATGGGAAACGGGTGTATCGGCTAGGGAAAGCGGTGCGGCAGTTGCCAGCAAGGCGGGAACAAGGGAAAGGCTCATGCATACTCCGCCGAAATCTGGCACCACCATGCCAGCACAGGCCTAATTACGCAAATGGCCTGAACAGGTTCCGAACAACGCCTGGTTCCAGCCAATTCCTTCAGAAGCTGCGTGAAATCCCCAGCTTGGCCGTGGCGCCCAGCGGGCTGACGGTGAAGGGATCGTAATTCTGGTCCAGCCGGGCCAGCGGCGGATCGGCATCCAGCACATTATCCAGCACCAAAGACAGGCGCGTGGCCTCGTCCATGTCCCATACCCACACCAGATCCAGCGTGGTGAAGGCATTGAGCCGCTTGCCCGCCGTGACGGAGGCACCCGCCAGCGCAGCAGTGTTCGGGCCAAAGATCGCCGCGCCGCGCTGATCCTCGTAGCCGGCGATGTGGTTGACCTGCGCGCGCAGCGAATGGTCGTGCCCACGCCATTGCAGCCAGGCCTGCCCCTTGGCGCGCGGCAGCGGATAGGCGGTGGTCTGGAAATTGAGCAGGCCCACCGCGTTGAACGCGGGCTGCACCGGCACCCCGGCCACCGCAACATCGCCCACCTTGTAGGCGATGATATAGCTGCCCGATGCGCCCAGTTCGAGATCGCCCCTGCCCAGCCCCCATGCGTGGCTGATCTCCCCGTCCAGCCCGCTGGTGCTGACGGAAGTGGAATTGAAGGCATAGGTCGCCAGCCGCTGCACATTGGCCGCCCCGCACACGCCGCCGGCAAAGGTGAAGCGCGCCTGAAGCGCGGCAAAGGCGGGATTGCCGCAATTGGCCGTGCCGCTTGAACCGAACAGCGCGGCGACCATGCCGCCAATCGGTTCGTTCTCGATCGCGCCCGAAATATCATAGCGCCAGTAATCCACGCTGGCGCGGAAACCGCCGCTTTCGACCACCGCGCCCGCGTTCCACGTAGTGGCCTTTTCCGGACGGAGATTCGGATTGGCAAGGATATCGACCGCGCGGAAGCCGCCGCCGATAAAGGTCAGGATCACGCTGTCGGCCAGCGTCTGGTTGGGCGGAGGCGCGCGGAAGGTGCTGCCCACCCCGCCGCGCAGCACCAGCCATTCGGCAGGCTGGAAGCGCAGGCGCACTTGCGGGTCGAAGGTGGAGCCGCCGCCTTCGTAATCCTCGTAACGCGCGGAAATCTGCGCGCTGAAGGTGTCTGCCAGCGGCATCTGCACTTCGCCAAACACCGCCACCACATTGCGGGAAACGGCCAGATCGCGGCCCGCACCGATAAAGCCCAGCGCGCCCGTTTCGGGGTTGCAGGTAGCCGCCGGATTCAGCACCGATCCGGGGCAGGGAAACAGGTCGAGATTCGTGCCGCCTTCGAACCGGCGCGCAAAACGGTCGCGGCGCAATTGCAGGCCCAGCGCCGTTTGCACCTCGCCGCCGGGCAGGGTCACACCCGGATTGCCACCCACCACCGCATCGAACACCATCTGCCGCGTGTCGGCCACCCGATCCCACACATTGTAGAAATGGCCGATGGTCGCCGTATCGTTCACCAGCCCCGCACCCGGCTCAAGGCTGAGGCCCAGCGGATTGCCATTCGCGGCGAAATTGGGATTAGCCACACCAGTTACCGCATTGGCGGCAATGCCGGTGGAGAAGGGATTGAACCAGGTGCAGCCCGCCGTGCCCGCCAGCGCGGCCAATTGCTCCGCGCTCAGCCCTGCACGGCTTTGCGGGCTGGCGTAGGCGCAGCTTTCCCCGCCAAACCCGGCCAGTGCGTTCTGCAACAAATCCACATAGCTGTCGCCCACCTGATAGAAAGCGTTGTAGCGCGACCAGGTGCCTGCGGCGTGAAAGTAGAAGCTGTCACCCAGATCGGCGCGGAAGGCGGCAGCCAATTGATAGCTGTCGTTGTTGTAATCCAGCCGCGTTGCCGCGCGATCATTCTTGGCACTGGCGAACAGCGGATTGCCGCCAGCCAGCATCGGCCGAAACCGGATCGGGAAGGCCAGCGCCGGCTGCGTGGGATTGCCCGCCTGATCCAGCGCACAGCCCGCGCTATCGCCAAACCGCGCGCAGTAATCGGCCAGCGCAGGGGCGTAGGCCGGAATGGTGAACAGCCCGTTCCCGCCAAAGGCTGCATTGGCTGATGGCGCGATGGTCGGCAGGAAGCTGGGCGATGTATGCAGCCACGTCTGCGTGCGGCCATAAAGCCCGGTCAGCCGCAGATCCATGCCGGGCGCCAGATCCACCCCGACATCCGCGAAAAGCTGATACCGCTCCTCCGGTTCGACCAGATTGGTGAAGCCCAGATAAGAGGCCTGGCACAGATCGGCGCTGGAGCCGGGCAGCGAACGGAAACCGCCAAGCCCGGTGCAGCCTTCATCGGCTTCGAACACCAGCCCGCCAACCGCGCCGTTGAAATCGAAATTGCCGGGATTGCCGCCGCCGGTAAAGCCGCCTTGCGGGTTCTCCTCGAACGGACGCCAGGCAAAGGCGCGGTCGGTCACGCGCAGTTCGCCGCGCCGCTGATATCCGCCCGCGGCAAACACCCGCACATCACCGAATTCGCGCCCGAAACTGGCCGCGCCCGTCCAGTCGCCGCTTGATCCGTCGACATAGCGGTAATCCCCGCTCACCAGCAGGCCATCCTGATCGGTCCGGGTGAGGAGGTTCACCACCCCGCCCATCGCGTCCGACCCGTGCGTGGCCGCCGCGCCATCCTTGAGGATCTCGATACGTCCCACTGCGTGCAGCGGAATCAGGTTCATATCCACAAGCGGCACATTGCCGCCCCCGGTCGCCGCCAGACGCTTGCCGTTCAGCAGCACCAGCGTGCGCTGCGGCCCCAGCCCGCGCAGATTGATGCTGGATACGCCTTGCGCAAACTGGCTGCGGGTATCGAACTGGCTGGAATCGCCGATCACCCCGGCGGAAACGGGCAGGCGACGCGCCAGATCAACCGGGCTGGGCGACCCGGCGCGCAGCAGGTCATCGGCCGTAATCACACTTACCGGAGCTGCGGCATCCTCTGCGCTGCCCCCGATCAGAGTGCCCGTGACAATGATGGTATCGCCGTTCGCCTCGCCCGTCTGCGCCATCGCGGGAATTGCCCCTGCCAAAGCAAGAAAGGAGACGGCAGCCCGGCTGGCTGCGCGCAATGCGGTGCGGTTTGTCATGCTGACCCCGTTGTTTTTTGATCCGGGCGCGCCTTTAGCCCTGCTTTGCGCCTCCTGCAATTGCCAGCCGCACAGCCAGGGTGTATAGGCGGCAGCGAACCCGCGCCCCGGCATTTGCGAAGCCCTTCTGCTTTGCCAAGCCGGGGCGCTCTCTTTTCCGGCGCTGGCCGCAGCGCCCCGATGCGAAGGTTGACTGCCCATGTCCCGCCGCCGCCAGATCTACGAAGGCAAGGCCAAGATCCTGTATGAAGGCCCCGAACCCGGCACGCTGATCCAGTATTTCAAGGATGATGCCACCGCCTTCAACGCCCAGAAAAAGGGCACGATCAACGGCAAGGGCGTGATCAACAACCGCATCAGCGAACATGTGTTCACGCGGCTGTCCACCATTGGCATCCCCACCCACTTCATCCGCCGCCTGAATATGCGCGAACAATTGGTGCGGCAGGTGGAAATCATCCCGCTTGAAGTGGTGGTGCGCAATGTGGTCGCCGGTTCGCTGGCCAAGCGCGTGGGCCTGCCTGAAGGCGAGCCGCTGCCCCACACCCTGATCGAATATTACCTCAAATCCGACGAGCTGGGCGATCCCATGGTGGCCGAAGAGCACATCGCCTGCTTCAACTGGGCCAGCCATGAAGAGATGCAGGATATTGCCGCCATGGCGATCCGCATCAACGATTTCATGTGCGGGATGTTCAGCGCGATCGATATCCGGCTGGTCGATTTCAAGCTGGAATTCGGCCGGATTTACGATGGCGATTACAGCCGCGTGATTCTGGCGGACGAAATCAGCCCGGACAATTGCCGCCTGTGGGATTTCGTCACCGGCGAAAAGCTCGACAAGGACCGCTTCCGCCGCGACATGGGCGGCGAGGAAGAGGCCTATCAGGAAGTCGCCCGCCGGCTTGGCCTGTTGCAGGACGATGGCAGCCCCGGCGAAGTGCTGGATATGAGCGCGCACCGCACCCGCCTGCGCCAGCCGGTGAAGCCCAAGAAGTAGGCCCAAGAAGTCATTGCAGGTTAAGCCGGTTTCCCGCATCAGGCGCGCATGACCTTGCGCGCCTTTTGCGTCGGCCTTGCCGCGCTTGCCCTTCCCTTCACTGCCACCGCCCAGGCACCTGAATATCAGAACCCGGAACGCGTGGTGCATCATGTCACCATGCCAGGTGACCGTCTGGCGGAATTGCCTGACGATCCCTTCGGCATTGCGGGCAGCGACCTTCCGCTCGATCCGTCCTACCGCATCGGCGTGCTGCCCAACGGGATGCGCTATATCATCCGCCCCAACGCCACCCCGGCGGCGCAGGGCATGGTCTATCTGTGGGTCAATGCCGGATCGCTGGGGGAAGAACCCGATCAGGCGGGCTATGCGCATTTCCTCGAACACATGGCCTTCAACGGCAGCGCCAATGTGCCCGAAGGCGAGATGATCCGCCTGCTGGAGCGCGAAGGGCTGGCCTTCGGGCCGGATACCAACGCCTCCACCACTTTCGACCGCACGATCTACCAGCTCAACCTGCCGCGCAACGATGCCGGGCTGCTCGACACAGCCTTGATGCTGATGCGCGAGACGGCGAGCAATCTGACGCTCGCGCCCGAAGCCGTGGCGCGCGAAATCGGCGTGATCCAGTCCGAAATCCGCGTGCGCGATACCTATCAGCAGCGCGCGTTTCTTGACCGGCTGAAGTTCCTTTATCCCGGTTCCGCCTTTGCGCAGAACTGGGTTGGCGGCACGCCCGAAACGATTGCCGCCGCCACCAGCCAGCGCCTGCGCGATTATTACGAACGCTGGTATCGCCCTTCCAACACCGCCATCATTGTGGTGGGCGAATTTGACGCGGACGCGGCCGAGGCCGCCATCCGCCGCCATTTCGAAAGCTGGCAGGCCGCACCCGTGGAACCGCCCGCTTCTGCCGGGCCGATTGACCTCGATCACCGGGGCGCAACCGCCATCTATATCGACCCCTCGCTGTCCGAACAGATCGATATCGCTGTGCACGGCCCCTATATCGAACGGCCCGATACCGTCGCGACCCGGCGCGAGCGGCTGCTGCGCGAAATCGGCTATTCGATCATCAACCGCCGCTTGCAGCGGCTCTCCCGGCTGGAAGACCCGCCCTTCCGCGCGGCGGGCATTTCGTCCGACGATGTGTTCAAGGACGCGCGCACGACGCTGCTGGTGGTGCAGGCCGCCGAAGGGCAATGGCAACGCGGCCTCGCCGCCGCGCAGGAGGAATACCGGCTGGCGCTCGAATACGGCTTTTCCGCCGCCGAAGTGGCCGAACAGGTCGCCAATATGCGCGCCGCAATCGAATCGAATGCAGCCGGCGCTGCCACCCGCCACAACCGCGATTTCCTGACCGGGGCGATGACGCTGCTTGAAGACGGGCAGGTGCCCACCACGCCGCAAAGCGCGCTGGAACGCTTCACTGCGCACGCGCCGCTGATCACACCGGATGCGGTATTTGCCGCGCTGCGCGCCGATCTGGTGCCGCTCGACAACCCGCTGATCCGCTTTTCCGGTCGCACCGCACCCACCGGCGGCGCGGAAGCACTGCGCGCGGCATGGGATGCCGGGATGGCCGCTCCGCTGGCCGCGCGTGATCTGGGCGCGGCGGCGGAATTTGCCTACAGCGATTTCGGCCCGGCGGGCGCCGTTGTCAGCGACAGTGTCGAACCGCTGCTGGGCGTGCGCACCATCACCTTTGCCAACGGGGTCAGACTGAACCTGAAGCGCACCGATCTGCAGGCTGACCGGGTCAGCGTGCAGGTGAACATCGACGGTGGCGAAATGCTCAACACCCGCGACGATCCGCTAGCCACCGCGATGACCGGATCGCTTCTGTCGGGCGGGCTGGGCGCGCATACGCTGGATGAACTGGTGACGATCCTGGCAGGCCGCCAGGTGGGGCTGAATGTGGAACCGGCGGAGGAAACCTTTCGCTTTACCGCCACCACGACCACGCGCGATCTGGATATGCAATTGCGCCTGTTTGCAGCGGCGATCAGCGATGCCGGGTGGCGGCCGCAGGCGGAGGAGCAATACCGCCGCTCGGTCGCCAATTTCTTTGCCCGGCTCGACGCCACACCCGAAAGTGCGCTGGGCAACGCCATCGGCGGCATCGTGTCGGACAATGATCCGCGTTTCTCGCTCCAACCGCAGGACGCCTATCTGCAATTGAGCTTTGCGCGGCTGCGCGAGGCGATTGGTGACCGGCTGGCAAACGGCGCGATGGAAGTGGCGCTGGTGGGCGATTTTGACGAGGAGCAGGCAATTGCCATGATTGCCTCCACACTGGGCGCGCTGCCCCCGCGCGAAGCCGATTTCCGCCCCTATGCCGATAACCGCGACCGGGGCTTTACCGCCAACCGATCCCCGCGCACGCTGACGCATCGCGGCGATGCGGGGCAGGCGCTGATCCATATGGTATGGCCGACTACCGATGGTGAGGACCTGCGCGAGACCTTGCGCCTTGAACTGCTGCAGAATGTCACCCGTTCGCTGCTGCTCGACCGTCTGCGCGAGGAGCTGGGCCAGACCTATTCGCCCGGCACATCGGCGCAGCAATCGCGCGTCTATCCCGGCTACGGCACCTTCGCCATCAGCGCGGCAGTGACCCCGGCCGATATCGCCGCCACGCGCGATGCGATGCTGGCCGTGATCACCGAACTGCGCGATGCGCCGGTCAGCGAGGATACGCTGCTGCGCGCCCGTGCGCCGCAACTGGAAGCCTATGACAACCTGCTGAAAACCAATGGCGGCTGGATGGGGCTGGTCGACCGCGCCCAGACTCAACCCGACCGGCTGGAACGGTTTGTGGCGGGCAAGGGGATCCTTCAGGCGCTGACCGCGCAGGATGTGCAGGCGGCGGCCAGGGCCTATCTCGATCCGGAGGCACGTCTGGAAATCACCGTGTTGCCCCGGCCTGCCGAGTAAACCCTACCCAAAAGCGTCGCAGCTTTAGTGTGTTAGGCCGTCTTTCCGCTTGACCTCATGCGGCGCGTAGCGGAGGCTTTCCTGCCTGAGACAGGGGGAATTTGATCCGTCTTGCAGCGATTGCGCTGATTCTGGCAGGCGTGTCTGCGCCGGCCATGGCGGCACAGGAAGTCACATACGGCCCCGCCCCCGAGTGGTTGATGCCCACGCTGGAACCCGTTGCCCCCGACCGTCGGCAGGGCGCAATCGCGGTGCTGGCGCGCGATGTGCAGATCCGCCTCGATGCCGATGGGCAGCATATGTACGAAGCGACCGACTATCTGGTGCAGACAGCCGAAGGGCTGGCAATTGGCAATCTGCAGATCGTATGGAATCCGGCTGCCGGCGGCCCCACCGTCCACGCCGTGAACATCGTGCGCGATGGCGAGGTGATCGATGTGCTGGCGCAGGAAGGTTTCCGCATTTTTCAGCGGGAAGGCGGGCTGGAGCAGGCCTTTCTGGACGGGCTGCTCACCGCCAGCCTGCAAGTGCCGGGCCTGCGCGTGGGGGACCGGCTGCAATTCGTGCTGACATCACACGTGAAGGACCCAACCTTTGGCGATCAGCCCTTTGGCCTGATGGCGATGCCAGCTTTGCCGAGCGCGGGCAGCTACCGCTCGGCGCTGAGTTGGGAAGAGGGCCATGCACCGCGCTGGCTGGCGACGCCCGATATTGCCGGGCAAGTGCAGCAGAACGCGGGGGGGATCGTGCTGCGGCTCGACCAGCCGGGCCAGTATTCGCCGCCCGACAACGCGCCCCTGCGGTTCAGCCCGGCGCGGATGATCGAATATTCCGCCTTTGCCGACTGGCAGGATGTCTCGGCCCGCATCTATCCGCTGTTTGCCCACCGGGCGGTGCTGCCCGAAGGATCCGAACTGGCGAACGATGCGGCGCGCATCCTGCGCAATTACGCCAGCGAAGCCGACCGCGCGCGCGCCGCGCTGCGGCTGGTGCAGGATCAGGTGCGCTATGTCTTTGTCGGGCTGGACGGCGGGAATTGCACGCCCGCCAGCGTGGCCGATACGTGGGCGCGGCGATACGGCGATTGCAAGGCCAAGACGGTGATGCTGATGGCGCTTTTGCACGCCATGGACATTCCGGCGGAGGCGGTGCTGGTCAACCAGTCTGTCGGCGCCAGCGACATGGTCGCGCATTTCCTGCCCAGCCCCGGCCAGTTCGATCATGTGCTGGTGCGCGCCCTTGTCGATGGGCGTCATGTCTGGCTGGACGGCACGCGCCACGGCGATCTTCGCCTGTCCGAGGTTCCGCCCGATGGAATCCGCGAGTTTCTGCCGCTGCGCGCAGAGGGTTCGGGCCTCGAAACGCTGCCTTACCACCCGCCTGCCGAGCCGCTCACCATCACCTTGCGCGAATACGATGCCACCGCCGGGATCGACCAGCTCAGCCGGTTGCGGATGCGCCAGATCTATCGCGGGGTGGAGGCGGTGCAGATGCGCGCCGGACTGGAAGCGCTGCCGCCCGATATGCTCGATCAGGTCTTGCGCCGTCTGGTTGGCGGCGAAGGGGCCTGGGCTGAGCTGGAACGGCTGGATTGGTCGTTCAACGAAGAATACGCCGCATTGGTGATCGAGGCTGAAGGGCTGGACGATCTGGAATGGGACGAGGCGGATGATTATTCCATCACCAGCTTCGCCATCCCCATGGCCGGTTTCAATCCGCCGCCCCGGCGCCAGCGCCCGCCGCAACAGGATCGCAGCCTGCCCTATGCGAACGACCCGCTGCGCTTTCCCTGCTATGTCACCACCATCCGCCTGCCCGCCATCACTGCCCGCCAAGGCTGGACGCACAGCGCCGACGCCATGAATGTGGAAATTGGCGGCGTTGCCTACTGGCGCATGGCCGATCTGGAAAACGGCGAACTGCGCACCGTGATGAGCAGCCGCACAGTGCGCCACGAAATCACGGCAGAGGAGGCGGCGGTCGCCAATGCCGCCATCCCCGGCTTCGACAATTCGCAAAGCTGGGCCTATCTGCGCCGGAATCCGGAAACAAGGAGCCAGCGCCAGATCGCAGTTCCGGGCCTGACCCGCGTGCCCGCTGCGGGCGAGGTGGACTGGCTGGCCGATCCCTCGGCCTGCCGCGCGCCCTGAGGCCCCGGCGGGGATGCGCGGGTGCTGCCCCCTTGCCCCTGCGGCGGGCAGACGCCATAGGCGGGGGCATTGAGTCCGATTCCATTTCGTACGAAAGTGATCCGCCCATGAAAGTCCGCATCTTCGTCAATCTGAAGCCCGGCGTGCTCGATCCGCAGGGGCGCGCGGTGCATCACGCGCTGGAGGGGCTGGGTTTTGCAGGCGTGGCCGATGTGCGCATTGGCCGCCTCATTGAAATGGATGTGGCCGACAGCACCAGCGACGAAGCGCTGGATGATATGTGCCGCAAACTGCTCGCCAATATGGTGATCGAGAATTACCGGATCGAGAAACTGGAAACGGTCTGATGCGCGCGGCTGTCATCACCTTTCCCGGCTCCAATTGCGACCGCGACATGGCGGTGGCGATCGAGAAGATTTCGGGCCGCGCGCCGCTGCGCGTCTGGCACGGCGATGCCGAACTGCCCGATGGGCTTGATTTCATCGCCCTGCCCGGCGGCTTTTCCTATGGCGACTACCTGCGTTCGGGCGCGATGGCCGCGAAAAGCCCGATAATGCAAGGCGTGATCGCGGCGGCCGCACGCGGCGTGCCGGTGCTGGGCGTATGCAACGGGTTTCAGGTTCTCACCGAAAGCGGGCTGCTGCCCGGCGCGCTGATGCGCAATGCGGGGCAGACCTTCATCTGCCGCACCGTGGCGCTGAAGGTGGAAAACAGCCAGTCGCTGTTCACCTCCCGCTATGATGCCGGGCGGGTAATCGCCATTCCGGTGGCGCATCACGATGGCAATTACTTTGCCGATGCCGAAACGCTTGACCGGCTGGAAGGGGAAGGCCGCGTGGCGTTCCGTTATGCGGAAAGCGTCAACGGCTCGCAGCGCGACATCGCCGGCATTCTCAATGAAGGCGGCAATGTGCTGGGCATGATGCCGCACCCCGAACGCGCGATCGAAGCCGACCATGGCGGCATCGATGGCCGCGCCCTGTTCGAAAGCGTATTCGCCAGCCTCAGCGTTGCCTGATTGATGCAGCGAAGGCCCGGATCAGCCTTCGCAAACAAGCCAACGACGCGAAGCGCCGCAAGGCCAAGCGGCCGCCCGCAGCGGGGGCAGCTTGCTGCCCGCCTAGCGAGGACGAAGGCCCGGATGGGCCTTCGCAAAACCAATTAAGCCGCTGCCGTATTGCGGCGCTTGACCACCAGACTGCGGGCTTCGAGCGCCCCCATGGGACGACCGAAGTAATAGCCCTGGATCTTGGTGCAGCCCATATCGCGCACCAGCGCGGCCTGCGCCGCGTCCTCCACGCCTTCGGCGGTGGTGGACATTTCCAGGCTCTGTGCCATGGCGACCACGGCATTGATGATGGCGAGGCTCTCCTGGCTCCCCTGCGCCGCGCCCTGCACAAAGCTGCGGTCGACCTTGATCGTGGAAAAGCGCAGCGTGCGCAGATAACCGAGCGAGGAATAGCCGGTGCCGAAATCGTCGAGCGCGATCGAGCAACCCAACGCCAGCACCTCTTCCAGCGTCTGGCGGGCGGTGCGCCCATCGCGCAGGAACACGCTTTCGGTCACTTCGATTTCCAGCCGGTGCGCTGGCAAGGCGGCATCCCCCAGGGCGCGCACCACGGTCTGCGCAAAGCGCGGGTCGAGCAATTGTTCGCCCGACACATTGACCGCCACCTTGATGTCTTCAGGCCAGGCCATTGCATGGCGGCACGCCTCGCGCAGCACCCATTCGCCAATCGGCACGATCAGCCGCGTATCCTCGGCCAGCGGGATGAACTTGGCCGGGCTGACGGGCCCGTGATCCTTGCTGTTCCAGCGCAGCAGCGCCTCGAAACTGACGACATTTTCGCTGCGTGCATTCACCACCGGCTGGAAATGCAACTCCATTTCCTCCTTGCCGATGGCCGTGCGCAGCGATGCTTCCAGCTTGAGGCGTTCCTGCGCATTGCTGTGCAGCGCGGGCATGAACTGGCGGTGCTTGCCGCCGCCGTCATCCTTGGCCTGATACAGCGCCAGATCGGCATTGCGCATCAGGGCTTCCACCGTTGCCCCGTCGCGCGGGCCGATGGCAGAGCCGACCGATGCGCCAATATACAGCGTGTGGTTGTCCACCAGATAGGGCTCGGAGACCGCCTTGACGATCCGCTCGGCCACTTCCTCCACATGGCCGCTGCGCGATGCGTCGCGGATCACGACGGCAAACTCGTCGCCGCCCAGGCGGCCCACCTGCTCGTTCTTGGTCATCACCGCCTGCAGACGCGCGGAAACCTGTGCCAGCAGCCGGTCGCCCACATGATGGCCCAGCGAATCGTTCACCGCCTTGAAGCGATCGAGATCGACCATCAGGAAGGCGCAGCGCGTTTTCCATTGCGCGGCATAGCGCAGCGCCTCGGCCAGCCCTTCGGTCAGCATCAGGCGGTTGGGCAGGCCGGTCAGCGTGTCATAGCGGGCGAGATAGGCAATCTTCTCGGACGATTCGCGCTCCTGCGTGACATCGGAACCCACGCCGCGGAAGCCCGCAAAATTGCCCGCCTCATCCAGCACCGGGGTGCCCGAAAGCTCCCACCAGCGGCGGCCCGCAGGCACTTCGACCTGCACCACCAGGTCGGCGAAACTTTCGCGGCGGCGGAGGCGTTCGGCAAGCTCGTGCAACGAGGCCGGCAATTGCCCGGTTTGCCAGCCCGGCCCAGCCAGCATTTCCATCAAGAGTTTGCCATCCACCTCGCGCGCTTCGCGGCCCAACGCATAGGCAAAGCGCGGGCTGGTGCCGCGAATGCGGCGCTGCGTATCGATCTGCCACAGCCAGTCGGCCTGGTGCTCTTCGAACTCGCGCAGCAACAGCGAGACGACCTCGTCCTTCTCGGCCACGCCCGCCTCAGCTATCCGCGCGGTCAGAAACATTCGGGCGTTTTCCACCGATCCGGCCACGATGAGAACGGCATAAAGCAGGCACGTTCCCGCCAGCAGGTATTCCTGCACCATCAGAAAGGAAAAGGCGCCGGTCAGCCCGCCGATCACCGCCCAGGTCAGGGAAATGACGGGTGCCTGCTTCAGCTTCACCGCCGATCCTGCGACCAGCATGGCAACCAGCATCCACAATGTCGCGTGTTCCCCCGGATCGCCAAAGGGCACGAAAACCAGCAGAGACATACTCCACACCGTGGCGAGGCCAGCAACGGACAGGCAGTGGCGGTTGAATTCCACCCGCGTCATGAGCCTGCGGTCCAGGCTGACAAGCTGCCGTTCGATGGTCAGCACATGGCCAAGCGCCAATGCCAGCGCGATCACCCAGGCGCCCAGCAAAATGGGCGACACATCATCCATGAACAGTGACAGGACGATAGCGGCCGACACCACGTGTCCGACAACGCGCACAGTCGCCGACGCAAACAGTTCGCGGTATTGCAGCACGCGCACGCGTGCCCAGTCCCCTTCGCAAGGGTCCTTGAAACCCAACACCTGCATGGTGCTGAGCCGCAGGGGTAGTCCCGGAAGTCCTGTTACATCTTCAGCCACGCATCGGGGAATAGCGCGCAAGCGTTAGCGACGCGTAAAGCGCGAGGCCCCGATTCACTCCACCGTGACCGATTTTGCCAGATTGCGCGGCTGGTCCACATCGGTGCCCTTGAAACAGGCCACGTGATAGGCGAGCAATTGCACCGGCACGGCATAGACCAGCGGCGCGATCAGCGGGTGAACGCGCGGCATTTCGATGGTGGCAAGGCAGCCCGCGCCCGCTTCTGCCAAGCCTTCAGCATCGGAAATGAGCACGATCTTGCCGCCGCGCGCGCGCACTTCCTGCATATTAGACACGGTCTTTTCAAAATGCGGGCCCGAAGGCGCGATGACGATCACCGGCACCGCTTCGTCAATCAGCGCGATGGGGCCATGCTTCATCTCGCCTGCCGCGTAACCTTCGGCATGGATGTAACTGATTTCCTTGAGCTTCAGTGCCCCTTCCAGCGCCAGCGGGAAGTCCGGCCCGCGTCCCAGATACAGCACATCGCGCGCCGGCGCGATCAGCGGGGCCATCGCCTTGATCTCGGCATCATGTTCCAGCGCCAAATTGAGGCTGGCGGGTGCTTCCATCAGATGCGCCACGATTTCGGCCTCTTCCGCCGCGCTCATCCGGCCCTTTTTTACGGCGAAATGCGCGGCGAGCGCGGCCAGCACGGCCAGCTGGCAGGTGAAGGCCTTGGTGCTCGCCACGCCGATTTCGGGGCCAGCATGGGTGGGCAGCAGCAGATCCGCCTCGCGCGCCATCGTGCTGGTGGGCACGTTCACGACCACCGCAATCGTCTGCCCCGCTGCCTTGCAATGGCGCAAAGCGGCCAGCGTGTCCGCCGTCTCCCCGCTCTGGCTGATGAACAGCGCGAGGCCCCCTGCGGGCAGGATCGGGTCGCGGTAGCGAAACTCGGATGCGAAATCGATGTCCACCGGCACGCGGGCAAAGCATTCAAACCAGTATTTGGCCACCATTGCGGCGTAATAGCTGGTGCCGCAGGCGACGATGGTGATGCGGTCCACCGCCGAAATGTCGAAATCGATCTGCGGCAGGGCCACCTGCTTTTCCAGCGGGCGCAGATAGGAGCGGAGCGTCTGCGCCACAACGGTGGGCTGCTCGAAAATCTCTTTCTGCATGAAGTGCTGATACGGCCCCTTCTCGATCGCCGCCGCGCTGGCGCCCGATGCCACCACGGGGCGATCCACCGGGGCATTGGCACCATCGTGAATCGCGATGGCATCGCGGGTGATTTCCACCCAGTCGCCTTCTTCCAGATAGATGACGGATTGCGTCAGAGAGGCGAGCGCCAAGGCGTCTGAGCCGAGATAGTTCTCCCCCTCGCCCAGCCCCACCACCAGCGGCGAGCCGAGCCGCGCGCCGATCAGCAGATCGGGATGCGCGCGGAACGCAATCGCCAACGCGAACGCCCCGCGCAAGCGCGGCAGCACGGCCGACACTGCCTCGCGCGGGGATTTGCCGGCCTCGACCTGTTCGGAAATCAGATGCGCCACGACTTCGCTGTCAGTCTCGCTTTCAAAGCGGCGGCCGCGCGCTTCCAGTTCGGCGCGCAGGGCAGAGAAATTCTCGATGATGCCGTTGTGCACGATCGCTACTTCGCCGGTCGCGTGCGGGTGGGCGTTACGGGCGGTGGGGGCACCGTGCGTAGCCCAGCGTGTATGCGCAATGCCGACAAGGCCCGGCGCAGGATTGCCCGCCACTTCGCGCACCAGATTGGCGAGCTTCCCCTCTGCCCGCCGGCGCACCAGCGCGCCATCATGCACGGTGCAGATGCCCGCCGAATCATAGCCGCGATATTCCATCCGCCGCAGGCCATCGATCAACCGGTCCGCAACCGATTCCTTGCCGACGATACCGATAATTCCGCACATTCTGGTCTGGCTTTCTCTAGAGGATATAGGGGACGCGGATGCCAGGCATTTCTGCCGGAAAATCCTTGGTATTTCGTGTAATCAGGATTGCTCCGTTCACCTGCGCGGTAGCCAGGATCAATGCGTCCATCAGCTTCATGCGGGTGCGGTGACGGATGTCTGCTGCGGCCGCTGCAATCCGCGCGTCAATCTCGACCACCTCGAAAGATGCAATCGCCGCCTGAATTTCGCCGCGCGTTTCGAGCGCCTCACCGGCAAGGATTTCGGTCCACACGATGCGGCTGATGCGATGGCGGCGATAGCGCGACAGTTCCGCCGAGGCAGGTGCCCGACCCAGCAGCCAGTCAATCAGGATATTCGTGTCGAAGAATGGGTCCGACACGGATCAGATATCGTCGTAGGGCCGCCGGTCCTCGCGGATGGCACGTTGATATTCCACGCCATCAACGATGCCGGGGCGATCTTTCCATAACCCCGCGCCGCGGGCGATCCAGTCCTTGCTACCGCCGACCGGATGCTGGCTTTTGAACGCAGCGACCGCTTCTCGCAAAACCGATGCGCGCGATTTGCCCTGCTCCGCAGCGAGCTTGTCAAGCCAGCGGATGTCCTCATCAGGAAGGTCGGCAAGGATGCGGGTCATTATGATATATTGATATCATATCATGATATCATGTCAAGCAGGTGCGCGTCAGTGCGGGAAATTGGTGTCCACAAAGGTATAGGCGAACTGCACCGGATCCGCTTCCTCCCCCGCTTCCGCTGCAAAGCGCGCGCGACCCTTGTCCCAGACTTCGGCAATCGCACCTTCCATTCCTGCGGGGAACTGCATCCGCGCCGCCACGATCTCGCGCCAGCTTCCGGCCTCGCCAAAGATGTGCCGGAAATGCGGTTCCGCGGCCGCTAGCCAATCCTCGTTCGCCCGGTCCAGCGCGCCGATGGCCGACAGGACATAGGAATCGAGCAGGCGCAGAAACGGCTTGCCTTCGTAGCGGTCGCTCATTTCTTCAGCCCCTCTTTCTTCTTCTTCATCGCGTCATGGAACCGGTCGGCCCAGCCGGGCTTCACCAGTTGTTCGGCGCGCACCATGCGCAATTCGCCATCGGCCACATCGCGGCTGACCGCGCTGCCCGCCGCCACGATCGCATCGCGCCCGATCGTGACCGGCGCGATCAGCGCGGAGTTGGAGCCGATGAAGGCCCCCTGCCCGATCACCGTCCGGTGCTTGAAATAGCCGTCGTAATTGCAGGTGATCGTGCCCGCGCCGATATTGGCCCCGGCCCCCACGGTGGCATCGCCCAGATAGGTGAGGTGGTTGGCCTTGGCCCCTTCGCCCATAGTCGCGTTCTTGACCTCGACGAAATTGCCGACTTTCGCACCCTTTTCCAGCACCGCGCCGGGCCGCAGCCGGGCATAGGGGCCGATTTCCACGCCGGGGGCCAGCGTCGCGCCTTCCAGATGCGAAAAGGCGCGGATGCGGACATTGTCCGCCACCGTCACACCTTTGCCGAACACCACATGGGGTTCCACCAGCACATCTGCGCCCAGCACGGTATCATGGCTGAAGAACACGGTTTCGGGCGCGATCAGCGTGGCCCCCTTGGCCATCGCCTTGGCGCGCATGGCTTGCTGAAAGCGCATTTCCGCATCGGCCAGTTCGGCGCGGCTGTTAATGCCCGCCACCTCATCCGGATCGCTTGTCACCACCACCGCACAGGGGACATCGGCGGCGATGGCGATATTGACGATATCGGGAAGGTAATATTCACCCTGCGCATTGGCATTGCCGACCTTCTCCAGCAGCGTGAAGAGCACATCGCTGCGCACCGCCATCAGGCCCGAATTGCACAAGGGGCAAGCGCGCTCCTCGTCGCTCGCATCCTTGAATTCGACCATCTTCACGATGCGGTCGCCTGTCGCCAGCACACGGCCATATTGCCGCGCGTCCCACGGCTTGAAGCCCAAAACCACCGCGGCGGGCGCGTCCTCTGCGTGCAGGCGTTTCAGCATCGCCATCATCGTTTCGGCGCGCACAAAGGGGACATCGCCATACATGATGAGGACATCGCCCACAAAGCCATCCAGCGCGCCCTTCGCCTGCATCACCGCATGGCCGGTGCCCAATTGCGGTTCCTGCACGGCATAGGCGACACAATCGCCCAGAAACGCCTGCACCTGCTCGCGCGCCTCGCCCACTACAACCACGCTGCGCGCCGGGCCGATGCGCGCCACTTCGTCCAGCAGATGCGCGATCATCGGCTTGCCGCCGATTTCGTGCAGCACCTTGTGCTTGGCACTGTTCATGCGGGTGCCCTTGCCTGCTGCAAGGATCACGGCGGCAACCGGGCGTTCAGCTTCCATCATGCGCGCTTCAATGCCACCAAATCATTGCGGATTCCACTCAGGCAGGGCAGATCGGCGGGGATGACATCAATTCCCTTTCGCATCGTCGGCTTTGATCTGGACGGAACGCTGGTCGATTCCGCGCTCGATCTCGCCCCCGCAGTCAACCACGCGCTGCGCGCCGCCGGGCGGCCGGAGGTGAGCCTGGAGACCACGCGATCGCTGATCGGCGGGGGCGCGCGGCGGATGCTGGAACGCGCGCTGGATGTCACCGGCGGCGCGGTGGAGCCGGCGCATTTCGAGGATCTGCACGAACGCCTGCTGGAACATTACACCGCCAATATCGCCGCCAACACGCTGCCTTATCCCGGCTGTCTCGATGCGCTGGATTCGCTGGCGGCGGGAGGGGTGAAGCTGGCGGTGGTCACCAACAAGGCGGAGGATCTGGCCCGCCTGCTGCTGGGCGAACTGGGGCTGACGCCTCGTTTTGCCAGCATCATGGGCGGCGACACGCTGGGCCGCGAACGCGCCAAGCCCGCGCCTGACATGATCCACGAGACCGTGGCCCGGCTGGGCGGCGGAGCCTTCGCAATGGTGGGCGATTCGACCTTCGACGTGCTGGCAGCGAAGAATGCTGGCGTGCCGGTGGTGGGCCTCTCCTTCGGCTATCACGACGTGCCGCCGCAGGAATTGGGGGCGGACGTGCTGATCGACCATTTCGACGATCTGGCGGGCGCGCTGCGGCGCCTTGGGTCTGCCGCCTAATTCTCCACCGCCTTCATCAAGCGCCGTTCGACCGGGGCCAGCACGCCCGACAGATCGTGCCCGCGTTTGAGCACCTGCCCGTGTTCGCCAAACAGCGCCCACATCCCCTGCCGGTTGCGCAGCGCGGGGCGCTTTTCCAGCCGCATCTGCGGCACATCGGCAGTGCGGCGATAGGCGGCAAAGACCGCGTAATCCCTGGTGAAATCCATCGCGTAATCGCGCCATTCGCCTGCGGCAACCATGCGGCCATACAGGTCGAGGATGCGCGTCAGTTCCACCCGGTCGAAACCGACCTGCGCGGGAACATTTGGCCGGGGAAAAGGAACAAGCGTGAAATCGCCCGCTCCGCTCATCAGGCGGCGTTCCCGGTCTTGCGGCGGCGCGTGGGCGGCGCATCAGGGGCAGAGGCGGCGCGCATCGCGGCCAGTTCCGCCTTCAGCTCGGCCAGTTCGCGCTCCAGCTTTTCAACCCGCGCTTCCGCCCCGCCGCGCAGTTCCTCGCACGGCTCGTCACACGGCGTGCCATAGGGGATGAATTCGCGCAGCCAGGTTTCCGCCGGCACCAGCGTGGATCGCGCCTTCAGGCCGATCATCGTTGCCCCTTCGGGCACATCGTCGGTGACGACGGCATTGGCCCCCACGCGCGCCCGTTCGCCCACGGTGATGGGGCCGATCACCTGCGCGCCCGATCCGATGATCACATTATCGCACAAGGTCGGGTGCCGCTTTCCGCCGACGCCGTTGGTGGGGTTGGTGCCGCCCAGAGTGACGCATTGGTAAATGGTCACATTGTCGCCAATCTCTGCCGTTTCCCCGATCACGGTAAAGCCGTGGTCGATGAACAGGTTGCGGCCGATCTTTGCGCCGGGATGAATGTCAATCGCAGTCAGCCAGCGCGACAGGTGATTGATGAAACGGGCAAGGAAATAGAGCCGCCCTTCGAACAGCCAATGCGCAAGGCGGTGAAATGCCATGGCCCAGACACCCGGATACAGCAGGATTTCCCAGCGCGAACGCGGGGCAGGATCGCGGGCACGGATTGAATCCAGATAGCTGATCAACCGGTCGAACATCTTACCCCCTAGCTTTCCACCAAACCTGCATCAAAGCAAGCGCGGCTCGTCCGGGCCGTGCAGCGCTTCCAGCGCCGCGCGCCAGATACCGGGCGAAGGTGGGGATTTTCTTTCCAGAGACAAGCGGTCGATCATCGCCACCAGCGCTTCCAGATCGGCAGCGGCACGGCCCGCACGCGGAACCAGATAGGCGGCGGCATCGGGCCCCAGCGCCAGCCCGCGCTCTGCCGCCATCGACAGCAGCAATTCGCCCGCCATGGCATCATCGGGTTGTCCAATTTCCAGTTGCAAGGCCGCGCCCAGCCGTGATCGCAGATCGGGCAGCGCGATATCCCACGGCGGCTGCCCGCCAATGATCAGCAGCGGGGTGCCGCTTTCCTGCGCGCGGTTCCAGCGGTGGAACAGCGCGTCCTCGGCAAGGCTGTTTGCATCATCCACCGCCTCGCCCCGCCCGGCAGCGGCGAACCAGCGCGCCAGCAGGCTCTTGCCCGAACGCGGCGGGCCGGTGAGAACGGCGGTGTGAAAGGGCCAGCTTTCCGGATGGGTCAGCGCATCGGCCACATGGGCATTGGCCGTGCCGATCACGATGCGGGCCGGCCCGGTTCCGGCAAGCGACAATGGCAAAGCAATCTGTGACATGGCAAAGTGCCGGAGGCTTTACGCCCGATCAGCGCGAAATGGCGAGCGCATTATTGCCCACCGTCACTTGCCAGCCCGCTGCGCGCAGGGCTGCGGCCAGATCCTGCAGGCTGCCCGCATAATTCACCTGCACCACCGAAGTGCCGCCAATCGCCGTGCTGGAAACCGACAGGCCGCGCACCCCGCCCACACTGCGCAAGCCAGTCAATGTGGCGTCGAAACTGCGTGCATCGGGCGTAGCGGCCTGCACGGTGATGGCGCTGACCGTGGGCGCCTGCACCGGCTGCGTGCCAGCTTGCGCACCGTCTGCGGGCAGCGTCAGCTGCGGATGCGGCGCATCTGCGGTTGCAGAGACTTCGGCTGCGCGCGCCCCTTCGATCAAAGCGCGGATTTCGGGGCTGATCTCGATATTGTCGAGCGTCAGGGTTGGATCGGGTCGCAGCGTGCCATCGGCCAATGCACGCTGGAATATCTCGTCAAATCGGGCCACCGCGCGGCGCAGCATATCGGGCAATTGGGCGGGGCCATCCGCGCGCATGGTGAATTGGGCAAGGAAGCGGTTGTCCGGCCCGTAACGCGCGGTGAAATGGCCGGTGATCGGGCCGCCGGGCCACGAATGTTCCAGCCGCGCCACGGGCACAAGCACGTCGGCGGCACTGAACTGATCGAGCACGCTGTTCCACCACGCACGGCTGCGCCGCCCGGTCTGTCCGAATGTCAGCAGCAGTGATTCGCCACCTGCGCCCGATGGCCGCACATAATCCACCGTGGAAGAGCCGAACTGGTATTCGGCCCAGGCGCGCTGCCACGGATTGCGGTATTCGAACATCGTCGCGCTGCCGCCGGTCAGCATCACCGGCAAGGTGAGCATGGGGGCCGACCGCGCCCGCGCCCCGCCCGCGCCCAGCAAAGCGCCCGCACGGCTGCGGTCAAAAATGACGCCAAGCCGCGCGATATAGCGGCGCGGGCCAAGCCGTTCTTCCTCTATGACAATGGCCGAAACGAGGCCTTGCAGGCGCGAATCGGGAATATCCGGCCCGTCAATCCGCGCCCAGGCCACGCGCTGCGCCTCCAGCCAGCCTTTCTCGCGCGCGTCCTGCGGATTGTCGCCGGTGACGTTCACCTCGATCCCCGTCACCTCGATGTCGGTGGAACTGGCGACCGGGGCGATGCCGCGCTCGCCCGAAACCTGCGCCCACAGGCTGGCTGCACCCAGCACAGCCAGAACCAGCAGCACAGGCGCGGCAAAGCGCCAGCTTAACGGGTGCGATTGCGGGTGAGAGGGGCTGGCAAGGGTCTGCATCGGGGAAATCGCGGCCCTTCTGCCCAAAGGCGAGTGGAAATCCAAGCAGGAATGCGCCATTGGCCGTGCATGACTTCGAACTCATCTCCTTACACCTACGAACAGGCGGGTGTCTCGATCGATGCGGGCAACCGGCTGGTGAAAGCCATCGGCCCGCTGGTGAAGGCCACCGCCCGCCCCGGCGCCGACGGCGAAATTGGCGGCTTTGGCGGCTTTTTCGATCCGCGCGCGGCTGGCTATAAAGACCCGCTGCTGGTGGCCGGAAATGACGGCGTGGGCACCAAGGTGAAGCTGGCCATCGACCACGACAGGCACGACGCGATCGGAATCGATCTGGTGGCCATGTGCGTGAACGATCTGATCGTGCAGGGTGCAGAGCCGCTGTTCTTCCTCGACTATTTCGCCACCGGCAAGCTGGTGGGCGGCGTGGCCGAACGGGTGATCGCGGGGATTGCGGAAGGCTGCAAAATCGCCGGCTGCGCGCTGATCGGCGGGGAAACGGCGGAAATGCCGGGTATGTATGCCGCCGGGGATTACGACCTTGCCGGTTTCTGCGTGGGCGCGGTGGAGCGCGGCGAGCAGTTGACGGGCGAGCGCGTGGCGCCAGGCCATGTGCTGCTGGGCCTTGCCTCCAGCGGGGTGCATTCCAACGGCTATTCGCTTGTCCGGCGGCTGGCGGCGGACAGGGGCTGGGCCATGAATCGCCCGGCGCTGTTCGATGCCGACCGGCTGCTGATCGATTATCTGATCGAACCGACGCGCATTTATGTGAAAAGCCTGCTGCCGGTGATCCGCGCAGGGCATATCGATGCGCTGGCGCATATTACCGGCGGCGGCCTGCTGGAAAACGTGCCGCGCGTTCTGCCCACCGGTGCCCATGCGGTGATCCACGCCGATAGCTGGGAATTGCCGCGCCTGATGGCTTTCCTTCAAGCGCAGGGCAATATCGAGCCTGCTGAAATGGCGCGCACCTTCAACACCGGCATCGGCATGGTTCTGGCCGTCAGCGGCGAGAAGGTCGAGACCGTCACCGCGCAATTGACGGCGGCGGGCGAGACCGTGCACCGCATTGGCGAGATCGTGGAAGGGCCCAAGGGCTGCACGGTCAAGGGTTCGGTCGAAACCTGGTCGGCCAAGGCCGCGTGGGAAGCCACGCATAATGCCTGAGGATACGGCGCCGCGCCCAAAGGCGAAGGTTGCCTGCCTGCTTTCGGGCAATGGCACCACCATGTCGGCGCTGCTGTTCGCCTCCAAACTGCCGGGCTGCCCCTATGAAATCGTGCTGGTGGCGAGCAATGTGCCCGATGCGCCCGGCCTTGGCATTGCCGCAGCGGAAGGGATCGCCACCTTTGCCCACAGCCATCGCGGGATGGAACGGGAGGCGCATGAGGCGATCATGGATGCAGCGCTCAGGGCGGCGGGCGCGGAATATCTGGCGCTGTGCGGCTATATGCGCGTGCTCACCCCCGGCTTCGTTTCCGGGTGGGAGGGGCGCATGGTCAACACGCACCCCTCGCTGCTGCCCAAATACAAGGGGCTGGATACGCACCAGCGCGCCATTGACGCGGGCGACCGCTATGGCGGCTGTTCCGTCCATGTGGTGACAGCGGAACTGGATGGCGGCCCCGTGCTGGGGCAGATGCCGGTGGCGATCCTGCCCACGGACACCGCCGACAGCCTGGCACGCCGCGTCTTGCTGGCCGAATACCAGCTCTATCCGCGGATGTTTGCCGATTACGTGGCGCGCCGCTGATTCCGGTCAGACCGCCGCAGCGCGGGCCTTGGCGATCATCGGGCTGATTTCGTCAAGCAGAGCAAGCCGCTTCTTCTTGAGCATTTCGGTGCGTTCATCCGACGCCGCCTCGATCTCGCTTTCGATCCGGTGAATTTCGCGGTTCAGATCGTGATAGGCATCGGCCAGCTTGGCAAAATGCGCATCCTGCGTTTTCAGGGCGTGAATGGCGGCGGCATCCTGCGGAAATTCGGCGGCGAGTTCGTGCGGGGTATGCGACATGGGCTGATCCTTTGTGGCCTTTGGTTGCAGAGCCAGCCTAGCGGTCGGGCACGCCAAATCCTTGCGCGCAATCAAAAACCCCGCCGGATTGTGGTCCGGCGGGGCGCATGATCTTGCAGGCTGGCAGGCTAATCAGCCGACGATTTCTTCCGGCTTGAAGAAGAAAGCGATTTCGATCGCGGCGTTTTCGTCGCTGTCCGAGCCGTGGACCGAATTGGCTTCGATCGATTCGGCCAGTTCGCGGCGGATCGTGCCGGGTTCGGCGTTGGCGGGGTTGGTTGCGCCCATGATGTCGCGGTTGCGCTTCACGGCGTCTTCGCCTTCCAGCACCTGCACCACCACCGGGCCACTGGTCATGAATTCGACCAGTTCGCCGAAGAAGGGGCGTTCCTTGTGCACGGCATAGAAGCCTTCGGCCTGTTCGCGGGTCATGCGGATGCGCTTGGACGCGACGATGCGCAGGCCGGCTTCTTCCAGCATCTTGGTGACAGCGCCCGTCAGATTGCGGCGGGTGGCATCGGGCTTGATGATCGAAAAGGTGCGGGTAACCGCCATGGGACATTCCTTGATTGCGTTGTAATCGGGCAAGGCGCCTTTCGGTGCCTTTCGGCCCGCGCCCCTAGCGCCCCTGCCCGGATTGGGCAAGCAGGCCGTGCGATCAGCTGCCCATCCCCACGATCAGCTGGCCGCTGGTGCCATCGCCATTGGGCGAGGCGCTGAAGCTGAAGGTGCGGCCGTTTGCCCCTTCGCCGTTGAGCATCACACTGCCGTTGACAGTGGCGTTCATGCCGATGGCAATCCCGGCCGCCTCCGCTTCGCGCCGGTAATGCGCGGCCAGGTCTTCGGGCGTGGCGCTGCTGTGCACCGTGATCATCGAGCCGGCCCCGTCATTGGCGTTGATCACCATGCTGGAGACGACCGTCGCGCCGGGGTAGAGCGAGAATCCGGCGGGAAAATCCGCCGTGCCGCTGCCCGAATTGGCCACCACCGTGCTGCCATCCTCGGCGGTGATGGTGACATTGGTTTCCTCGCCCGACTGGTCGACATCATAGGCGACCTCGCCATCCTCGGTCTGCACCGTGCCTTCATTCGATGATCCGCAGGCCGCCAGCAGAAGCGTGCCGCCCAAGACCAGTGCCCGTTTACGCATCGTCCATCTCCTTGTGGAGCAAGGTTTTACGCCTTGCGCACCCACTTGCCACCCTCGATCTCGAAAAATTCGCGGGTAACTTCGGTCTTGCCGTCAAAATTGCGCCAGACGGCGCGCGCCGATCCCCGCGCGTTCTCGTCGAACAGCAGGATGACGCGGGGGAAGGCGGCGGCCTCCTCGCGCCATTGCCCATCGGCCAGCGCGACCACTTCGGCTCCGTTGGCATGGGTGCAAATGTCCGCCAGCAGCACGGGCTGGCGCGCATCGTGCGGCCCGCCGGCAAAGCCGTGCGCAAGGAACTGCTCGGGAAATTGCTCCCACAGTGCCTTGTCCAGCGCGGCGAGCTGTGCGTCATCGCCCGACACGACCAGCAGGCGCTGCCCCTGCCCCAAAGCCGCGCGGGCGATCTGCGGCAGGACGCGCTCAACCGGCTGATCGCCGTGGAGGTAGAAGCCGAGGCGCATTATCGCAGGCCGGTCACCCCTCGCACGTGTCGCGCACGAAGCGGTCGATCAGGCGCACGCCGTAACCCGTTGCGCCCTTGTCCCATGTCGCGCCCGGCTTGTCGGCCCAGACCATGCCGGCAATATCGAGATGCGCCCATTCGACGCCTTCCTCGACAAAGCGCTGGAGGAACTGCGCCGCGGTGATCGATCCTGCCCAGCGCCCGCCGATATTCTTCATGTCGGCAATCGGGCTGTCGATCAGCTTGTCATATTCGGGCGAAAGCGGGAAGCGCCACAGCTTGTCGCCGCTCGCTTTGCCCGCCGCCAACAGCTTGTCGGCCAGCGTGTCGCTGTTCGAAAACAGCCCCCCATGTTCCATCCCCAGCGCCACGATCATCGCGCCGGTCAGCGTGGCGAGATCAACCATGACCTTGGGCGCGAATTCTTTCTGCGCGTAAGTCATGGCATCGCACAGCACCAGCCGCCCTTCGGCATCGGTGTTGATGACTTCGACGGTCTGTCCACTCATGGTGGTCACCACATCGCCGGGGCGCTGGGCATTGCCGTCGGGCATATTCTCGACCAGACCGCACACGCCGATGACATTGGCCCTGGCCTTGCGCCCGGCCAGTGCCAGCATCGCGCCCGCCACCGCGCCCGCGCCGCCCATGTCCCATTTCATGTCTTCCATGCCGGCTGCCGGCTTGATCGAAATGCCGCCGGTGTCGAATGTGACGCCCTTGCCCACGAAAACGGTCGGCGCCTCGCCCGCCTCGCCGCCCAGCCATTTGATGACCAGCAGCTTGGGCTTCTTGACCGAACCCTGCGCCACGCCCAGCAGCGCGCCCATGCCGAGCTGGCGCATCTCGTCCTCGTCCAGCACGGCGATTTCCGCGCCCGTACCCGCCAGCCGCGCCTGGCAGCGTTCAACGAAGCTTTGCGGGAAGATCACATTGGCCGGTTCCGCCACCAGTTCGCGGGTAAACTCCACCCCGGTGGCGATCGCCTGTTCCACATCCCATGCCGCGTCCGCGCCTTCGGGCGCGCCTGCCACCACCACTTCGGCAAGGCTCTTTTTCTGCTCGTCCTTCAGCTTCGTGCGGTAGGCATCCCAGCGCCAGCAACGCAGCCGCAGGCCCAGCAGCACGCTTGCCACCTCCTCTGCCAAAAGCGCGCTGCCGGAAAGGTCGAGCACCAATTGCGTCTCGCCCGATGTCAGATAACGCGCGGCGAGTGCAGCGCCCGCCCGCTCAAGGTTCGCGGCACGGCCATTGCCCTCCGCCTTGCCAATTCCGGCCAAGGCAAGGCGAGTGACCACGCCATTGATCTCGGCAAAGCCTTCGAACACCTGCGCCGTTTTGCCCGAAAAGCGGCTGGCCTCGGCCCCCTGCACGATCGCCACCGGCAAGTCGGCCGGCAAGTGATCCTGTTCCACCAGCCGCGCCAGCAGGCGGGGGGATTGGGGAAGGCTGGCGGCAAAGGTAATCTGCATGGGTTCTCCGATGATCCGATTGCGGGAAGCGGCGGGCGGTTGGCGCGCGCGCAAATGCTGGCGTTGCAGTTAAGCACGGGTGGTGCGATAGGCAAGCCATGCTCCCCCCCCCTTCGTCCCTTTTGCCAGCCCGTCTGCCCGGTGATCGCAAGGCCATGGCGGCAGTCCTGCTGGCAGGTGCGATGATTCTGTGTCCGGCACTTGCCGCGGCGCAGGACAGCCCCCCCACGCAGGCCAGTGCCGAAGGAGAACGCCGGATCGCGTTCGAAGCGGACGCGCTGCAATACAATAACGAAACCGACACGGTCACCGCATCGGGCAATGTCCTGGCGCGGTCGGGCGACGAATCGGTGCGTGCCGAGGCGATCGTCTGGAACCGGCAAACGGGCGAGATCGTGGCCGAGGGCAATGTGCGCCTGGTCGACCGCGACGGGAACCAGTTGTTTACCGACCGGGTGGAACTGACGCAGGAATTGAAGGCGGGCACGATGGCCAATCTCCTGCTCGCCTTCCGGCAAGGCGGGCGCCTGGCCGCCGATATGGCGGCACGCGACGAGGCGGGCAATATCGTGCTCGACATGGCGGTCTATTCATCCTGCGCGGTGGTGGATGCCGAAGGGTGTCCGCGAAACCCCAGCTGGCGCGTCACCGCGCGGCGGGTGCGCTATGATGCGGAAACCGACCGCATCCATTTCGAAGGCGCGCATCTGGAACTGTTCGGCCGGCGCATCCTGCCGCTGCCGGGCCTTGTCATCACAGCCGATGGCAGCGCGACATCGGGCATCTTCATCCCGGATGTCGGCATTACCGCGTCCAACGGGCTGGAAATCACCGACAGCTTCTATTGGCGCATTGCCGACAATCGCGACCTGTTGCTGACCGGCTATCTTTACAGCTCCGCCGCACCGATGGTGTCGGCGCAATACCGCCAGTTGAACGAAAACGGCGCGTTCCAGGTCACGACCTACGGCACCTATTCGCGGCGCATTGGCCTCAATTCCACCGTGCCGGTGACCGAAAGCAGCCTGCGCGGATATATCTTCGCCAATGGTCGCTTCCAGCTCGACCCGAACTGGAGCGTGACCGGATCGGCGCGGCTGGCGAGCGACCGCACTGTCTTGCGCCGCTACGACATCACGCGCGAAGACCGCCTGCGCTCGACAGTGAATATCGAGCGGATCGATGCCAACAGCTATTTCTCACTGGCGGGCTGGGCCACGCAGGCGCTGCTGGTGCCGGTGGATCAGGGGCAGGTGCCGCTGGCGCTGCCGCTGCTCGATTACCGCCGCCGGCTGGAAGACCCGGTGGCAGGCGGCCGCGTTGACCTGCAATTCAATACGCTGGCCATTACCCGCGCCGAAGGGCAGGACACGCAGCGCGCCTTTGCCCGCGCGCAGTGGGATTTGCGGCGAATCACCCCGCTTGGGCAGGAAATCACGCTGACCGCGATGGCGCGCGGCGATGTGTACAATTCCAATCAGAACGGCCTCACGCTCACCCCCAGCTATCGCGGGCGCGAAGGCTGGCAATCGCGCGCCGTGGCGGCGCTGGCGGTGGATGTGAAGTGGCCGTTCATCGGTGAATTCCTGGGCGGATCGCAGATATTCACGCCCCGGGTGCAGGCCGTGGCCACCCCCAACACGCGCAATCTGGCGATTCCGAACGAGGATTCGCGCGCGATTGACCTCGAAGACTCGAACCTGTTCGCGCTCAACCGCTTTCCGGGATATGACCGGGTCGAGGATGGGGTGCGCCTGACCTATGGCCTTGATTGGGAGGCCAGTTTTCCCGGATGGCGGCTGGAGACGACCTTCGGCCAGTCCTACCGCCTGTCGGACAAGCCAACCATCTTTCCCGATGGCACAGGGCTGAACGAACAATGGTCCGACTTCGTGGGCCGCACCACCGTGCGCTACCGCGACCTGCTGAAATTCACCCACCGCTTCCGGCTGGACAAGGACAATCTGGCCGTCCGCCGCAACGAGATTGATGCAACCTTTGGCAATGACCGCACCTATGTCGAAGTGGGCTATCTGCGGCTCGACCGCAATGTTGACCTCGCTTTCGAGGACTTGCGCGACCGCGAGGAACTGCGCGTGGCAGGGCGCGTGGCCTTTGCCCGCTATTGGTCGGTGTTCGGTTCCGCCGTGGTCAACATGACCAACCGCGAGGAAGACCCCACCTTCCAGGCCGACGGATTCCAGCCGCTGCGCACACGCCTGGGCATTGCCTATGCCGATGATTGCCTGGAAATGGGCTTCACCTGGCGGCGCGATTACATCGAACTGGCCGATGCGCGCAGCGGCAATTCGTTCCGCGTGCATTTTGCGCTGCGTAATATCGGTTTCCGGTAAGCGGTCGCGCCGCTATCCCTGCGCCGATGTCGCCTTGCATTGGCAGCGCGTGTCATTGCCGCTATCAGCCGCAGGCTCAGCTTGGGTTAAGCCTGCATCGGGCAGGGGCCATCGGGCAAACTGGCGCAATCTCGCGCCGCATACAGGAATGAAACCAAGTGATCCGGTTCGCCAAGACCTTTGGAATTCTTGCCGCCTCCGCTGCGGCCACCGCCACGCTCGCTTTTGGCGGGACAGCCGCGCTCGCCCAGAATGACGGTTTCAACTTCCCGCAGGACATCAATTTCCTTGCCCAGGCCGATCCCAATGTCCGCCGCGCCACCGCGCGGGTGAATGGCAACATCATTACCGGCACCGATGTGGATCACCGCGTGGCCCTGATCGTGGCCGCAAACAACGCGCCGATCCCGCCCGAAGAAATGGAGCGCCTGCGCCTGCAAGTGTTGCGCAACCTGATCGACGAAACGCTTCAGGTTCAGGAAGCCGCCGCGCAGAACATGGCCGTGACGCAGGAAGAAGTTGACCAGTCCTATACCCGCTTCGCTGTCGAGCGGTTCGAACGCGGGCCGGAGGAGATGGACGCCTATCTCGCCTCGATCGGCTCCTCTGCGCGCACGCTCAAGCGGCAGATTCAGGGCGAACTGGCGTGGGATCGCCTGCTTCGCCGCAACATCGCGCCTTTTGTCAATGTCTCGACCGAAGAAGTGTCGGAAATCTACGACCGGCTGATGGCGGCACGCGGGCAGTACGAATACCGCATCGGGGAAATCTACCTTTCGGCAACCCCCGCCACGCGCGAGGCCGTGCTTGCCAATGCGCAGCAGATCGTAACGCAGCTGCGGCAGGGTGGCAGTTTCGTGGCCTATGCCCGCCAGTTCTCCGAAGCGTCCACGGCGGTTGTGGGCGGCGATCTGGGCTGGATCCGGCTGGAGCAGTTGCAGAACCCCACGCTGGAAGCAGCCGCGCGCGAATTGCAGCCGGGCCAGCTTGCCGGCCCCATCGAAATACCCGGCGGCTTCTCGCTGCTGCTGCTGATCGACCGGCGCCAGATCGGCATGGCTGATCCACGCGATGCGGTGCTGAGCCTGACACAGGTTTCGATCGATTTCCCCCCCGGACTGCCCGAATCCGAAGCGGCCTTGCGGGCGCAGCAATTCTCCAGCATGGTCGCAACGATCAATGGCTGCGGCGATGCCGAAGCCAAGGCCGCGTCGATCGGTGCGGAAGTCATCTCCAACGACGACATTGCCGTGCGCGCCTTGCCCGATGCGCTGCAGAGCATCATGCTGGAAATGAATGTGGGCGAAGCCACCCCGCCCTTCGGCGATTTGCAGCAGGGTGTGCGCGTGCTGATCCTGTGCGGGCGCGACGATCCGGCGCAGGTGGCAGGGCCGTCCTTCGACGAAATCCTGACGACGACCGAGAACGAGCGCATCAACCGGCGCGCACAGCGTTACCTGCGCGACCTGCGCCGCGACGCGGTGATCGAATACAATTAAACTTGGCGCAGTCTCCCGTGCCTGACCTGCCCCCGCTTGCCATCTCGCTGGGCGATCCGGCGGGCGTGGGGCCGGAACTGATCGCACGGGCGTGGATGGCGCGCGGCGAACAGGCCTTGCCGCCCTTTCTGGTGACAGGTGGGGCCGGCGTGCTGGCGCAGGCCGCGGGCAGCCGGGGGATCGCGCTGCCGCTGGTGCCTATTCACAGCGTGCACGAGGCAACGGGCGTCTTTCCCACTGCCCTGCCCGTGCTGGCCGATGCAGGCGACGATGTGTTCACTCCCGGCCAACCCACCGAAACAGGGGCGCGTCTGGCGCTTGCTTCGTTGACCCGCGCCGCGCACTTGGCGCTGTCCGGCAAAGTCGCCGCGCTGGTGACGGCACCGGTGGCCAAGGCGCAATTGGCCGCAATCGGCTTTACCCATCCCGGCCAGACCGAATTCCTCGCCCATGTCTGCGGCGTGGAGGAGGAGGATGCGGTGATGATGCTGGCCGGGCCATCCCTGCGCACCGTGCCGCTGACGATCCATATCCCGCTGGCACGGGTTTCGGCTGCCATCACGCAGGAACTGATCCTGCGCCGCTGCCGCGTGATCGCCGCCGCGCTGCGGCGCGATTTCGGGATGGCCCACCCGCATCTGGCGCTGGCCGGCCTCAACCCTCATGCCGGCGAAAAAGGGCGCATGGGCGATGAGGAAGCGCGCGTGATCGCCCCCGCCATTGCCGCCTTGCAGGCCGAAGGCATCAACGCCACCGGCCCGCATCCGGCCGATACGCTGTTCGCCCCGCACAAGCGCGGATCCTACGATGTGGCGGTGGCGATGTATCACGATCAGGCGCTGGTGCCGCTGAAAACGCTGGATTTCGACAACGGCGTGAACATGACGCTGGGGCTGCCGATCATCCGCACCTCGCCCGATCACGGCACCGCCTTCGATATTGCGGGCAAGGGGTTGGCGCGGCCCGATTCGCTGCTGGCTGCCATCCGCATGGCGGCACAGGCGGCGGCTTTTCGGGCCAAGGACACCGCGTGAACTTGCCCCCCCAGCTACCACCTCTGCGGGAAGTCATCGCCGCGCACGGGCTGAGCGCGTCCAAGGCGCTGGGCCAGAATTTCCTGTTCGACGAACATTTGCTGGGCCGGATTGCCCGCATCCCCGGCGATCTGGCGGGCAAGCGCGTGCTCGAAATTGGCCCCGGCCCCGGCGGCCTCACGCGTGCCTTGCTGCGCGCAGGCGCGCAGGTCACGGCCATCGAGATGGATCGCCGCTGCCTGCCAGCGCTTGAAGAACTGGGCGCGGCCTTTCCCGGCCAGCTTGCCGTGGTGGAAGGCGATGCGCTGAAGATCGATCACGGCGCGCTGATGGAGGGGCAGCCCTTCGCCGTGGTTGCCAACCTGCCCTACAATGTCGGCACCGCGCTGTTCACCCGCTGGCTTTCGCCCGAAAGCGATGGCGGAACATGGCCGCCGCAATGGACATCGCTGACGCTGATGTTCCAGCAGGAAGTCGCGCAGCGCATCGTGGCCGAACCCGGCTCTGACGCCTATGGCCGACTTGCGGTGCTGGCGCAGTGGCGCAGCATTCCGAAGCTGGCGATGAAAGTGCATCGCAGCGCCTTTACCCCGCCGCCCAAGGTGATGAGTGCGATTGTCCATGTCACCCCGGCGCAGGCTCCTGCAGGCGTTCAGGCCGCCATGCTCGCCCGGTTGACCGAGGCCGCCTTTGGCCAGCGGCGCAAGATGTTGCGGCAGAGCCTGAAGGGAGTGCCCGGCGCTCTGGCCGCGCTGGAAGGACTGGACATCGATTCCACCCGCCGGGCCGAGACGCTGGCCGTGGCCGATTTCGTGGCGCTGGCGGGCGCGCTGTCGCGCTAATGCGACGCGGCTTCCACAGCCTCGCGCACCGGATTGAGACCGCCCGCCACCAGCTCGGTCAACAGTATCCCCGCCCCTGCCACGGCCAGAAGCATCAAGCCGAGCTGCGCTGCACGGGCAAGCACTTGCGGGTTCAGCCAATCGGCAGAGGTTTTTCCGCGCACGACCCTTGCGCCGCGGGCTGCGGCCAGCATCACCGATGCCTTGCCGCCTTCGATCATTGCCGGGATGCTCACCCTTTCGCGCAGCAACAGGCCAAAGCGCCGCTCGCTTGTCCATTTCACCTGCGCGCTCATCCGGTTGCGGCCCACGATGATTTCCACAAAGTCGCCGCGCACAGGCGGGCGCGCCGCGGTGGCGAGCAGGCCGCGCGTCGATATGTCGATCAGGCAGATGTCGCGTTCGCCCAGATTGTCGCGCAGCCGTGCGCGCACCACGGCCCGGACGCGCGCTTCCACCCTTGGCTTGCCCGCTAGCGCCATCATAAACCCCTGTCGGCCTGCACCCTGCAGGCCCGACGCCTTAGCACTGCGGCCTTAGCCGGGGGTTAAGGTGCGGGGAATTGACAGCACCGCCTATTGCCTTATGCCCGGTTGCATATGAAACAACTCAGCGCCACCGAACAGGCTCTTGTCGCCGGGATCGACCAGCAGGCCATGCTGGGCCGGGTGCTGGAATGGGCGGCGATCAACACCGGCACCGGCAATCTTGACGGACTGGCGACATTGTCCGCCCTGCTGGCCGATTGTCTGAGCCAGCTTCCCGGCGAGGTGCGCCGCGCCGACCCGGCCGAAGTGACAGGCGTGGATGCGAACGGCCATGTGGTGACGCGTCGGCACGGGCACCATCTGGTGCTGAGCGTGCGCCCGGAAGCGCAGCGGCGAGTCATCCTGACCGGGCATATGGACACCGTGTTCCCCGCCGATGACCCATTTCAGCAGGTGCGCTGGCTGGATGAGGAAACGATCAACGGCCCCGGCACGGCAGACATGAAAGGCGGCATCGCGGTAATGCTGGCGGCGCTTGCCGCGCTGGAAACCTCGCCCGCCGCCGCGCGCATCGGCTATGACGTGCTGCTTAATTCGGACGAGGAGACCGGATCGCTTTCTTCCGCCCCGTTGCTAGCGCAGCTGGCGCGGGGCAAGTTTGCAGCGCTGACGTACGAACCCTCCGCACTGCCCGATGGCACGCTGGCCCATGCACGCGGCGGAAGCGGCAATTTTTCCGTAACCTTTCGCGGCCGCGCCGCCCATGCCGGGCGCAATCCGCAGGACGGGCGCAACGCGCTGGTCGCCGCGGCAGATTGCGCGGTGCGGCTGAAGCAGATGAGCCATGACGACTTGCCGATAAACCCGGCGAAGATCGATGGCGGCTCGGCCAATAATGTCGTGCCCGATCTGGCTGTGCTGCGCTTCAACATTCGCCCCAAGACGAGTGAGGCGGCGCAAGCCTTCTTATCGGATTTCAATGATTTGCTGCGCTTCATTGAAAAGCTGCATGATGTTTCCACGCACAGCCATGGCGGCATCACCCGCCCGCCAAAGCCAGTGGATGCCCCGGCGCAAAAGCTGTTCGATCTGGTGCGCGATGCGGGCGCGGCGCTGGGGCAGGAAATTGGCTGGAAGCCTTCGGGCGGGGTGTGCGATGGCAACAATATTGCCGCCTGCGGGGTCGCTGTCGTGGATACGATGGGCGTGCGCGGCGGGGCCATTCATTCACCGCAGGAATACATGATCGTGCCATCGTTGAAGGAACGCGCTGCTTTGAGCGCCGTGGTCCTGCACCGACTGGCAGAAGGGGATGTTTTGTGACTTTCGTCATCCGCGCGGCGGGCCTTGCCGATCTGCAACCGCTGTATGAAATGGCCAAGCTGACCGGGGGCGGCTTCACCAATCTGCCGCCCGATCGCAATGCGCTGCGCACCAAGCTGGAAAAGTCCGCCGCCGCCTTCCGGCGCGAGGCGGATGAGCCGGGCGATGACCTGTTCGTCTTTGTGCTGGAAAACACCGCCACGAAAGAGGTGCGCGGCACCTGCCAGATCTTCTCCGCCGTGGGGCTGAAATGGCCGTTCTATTCCTACCGCATCGGCGCGCTGACCCAGCACAGCGAGGAGCTGGGCCGCACGTTCCGCGCCGATATCCTCAACCTGTCCACCGATCTGGAAGGCGCTTCTGAAGTGGGCGGGCTGTTCCTGCATCCGGGTGAGCGGGCGGGCGGGCTGGGCCTGTTGCTGGCGCGCAGCCGGTACCTGTTCATCCGCAACCATCGCCCGCGCTTTGCCGACCGCACGCTGGCCGAACTGCGCGGCGTGATTGACGAGGCGGGCGGATCGCCCTTCTGGGACGGGGTCGCGGGCCGTTTCTTTGGCATGAGTTTTCAAGAAGCGGACGAATTCAACGCGCGCCACGGCAACCAGTTCATCGCTGACCTGATGCCCAAGCACCCGGTCTATATCGCCATGCTGTCCGAACAGGCGCGAGCCGTGATCGGCAAGCCGCACCCTTCGGGCCGCGCCGCGATGCGGATGCTGGAGGAGGAAGGCTTTGCGTGGGAAAACTATGTCGACATATTCGACGGCGGCCCCACCATGACCGTGCGCACCGACCAGATCCGATCCGTGCGCGAGGCGACGGACAGCACCCTCACCCGTATCGATCACAGCCTGGCCGATGGCGAGATCGGCGAAAAGCGGCTGGTCTGCACGGGACATCTGGCCTCCTTCCGCGCGGCCTATGGCTGGGTTGCGCCGGAAGAAGGCGGCGTGGCGATCGATCCGGCCTGCGCCGCTGCGCTGCATATCGGCGAAGGCGACAGCGTGACACACGTGGCGCGGTGGTGAGAGCCGTGATGCTGACAGAAATCAACTTCGACGGGATTGTTGGCCCCAGCCACAATTATGCGGGCCTCAGCCTTGGCAATCTGGCCGCCACCCGGAATGCGGGCGGCACCTCCTATCCCCGCGCTGCGGCGTTGCAGGGTCTGGCCAAGATGCGCGCCAATATGGCGCTGGGGCTTGCACAGGGCTTTTTCGTGCCGCTGCCCCGCCCCAACACCGCGTGGCTGCACGAACTGGCGGCCGATGAGGCTACGAACCCTGCCCTCATCGCGGGCGCGTGGTCGGCGTCCTCCATGTGGACGGCCAATGCCGCCACCGTATCCCCCGCGCCCGATACGGCGGACGGGCGCTGCCACCTGACCGTGGCCAATCTGGTGACCATGCCGCACCGCAGCCACGAATGGCCCGATACGCTCAAGCAGCTGCGGCTGGTCTTTGCCGATGCTGCGCATTTTGCCGTGCACCCGCCCGTGCCGCCCACCTTTGGCGATGAAGGCGCGGCCAACCATATGCGCCTTGGCCCCACGCACGCGCAGGCGGGGCTGGAAGTGTTCGTCTATGGCCGCCCCGGTGGCCGCTTCCCCGCCCGCCAGCACGAGGAAGCCAGCCGTATCGTCGCGCGCCGACACGGGCTTGATCCGGCGCGGGTGCTGTTCGTGGAACAGGCGCCGGAAGCCATCGCGGCGGGCGCATTCCACAATGACGTTGTCGCGGTGGCGAATGAGGGCGTGCTGTTCACGCATGAACGCGCCTTTGCCGATCCTGCCGCCACTTACGCTGCGATAGCCGAAAAATGTCCGCAAGCGCAGGTCGTCGAAGTTCCCGCCAGCGCGGTGAGCCTTGATGAGGCGATCCGTTCCTATCTGTTCAACGCCCAGCTTGTGACCCCGCCCGATGGCGAGATGACGCTGGTTGTGCCGTCGGAATGCAAGGAAAGCGCGCCGGTCTGGGACTGGCTGCAATCCATGCTGGCGGGCAACGGCCCGATCCGCCGGGTGCAGGTGGTCGATGTGCGCCAGTCGATGGCGAATGGCGGCGGCCCGGCCTGCCTGCGCCTGCGCGTGGTGGCAGATCCCGCCACCATCGACCCGCGCTTCCTTCTCAGCGAGGCAAAGGCCGATGCGCTGGAAAAGCTCATTGCCGCGCATTGGCCGCAGCAGATCGACCCTGCCGATATCGGCAGGGAGAGCCTGGCGTCCACTCTCCGGCAGGCCCGCGCCGCGCTGCTCGATACGCTGGAAATCCCCGAACTCGTCTGATGCACGCCCGCGACTCGGCGCATCTGTCGGGATGGTTTACACTCCGCTTTGCGTTAACCGTTGAAAGCCGCAGGAACCTGCGGCTGGCACGGGGATTGCAGAGAGAAGTGGTAAAGAGAAAGGGGAGCAATGCTGCGCAAGATTTCCAGGCTTTTCGTGATCAAGACACGGATCGAAGCCTTCCTGATCATCTATGCGCTTGCCCTCGGCGCCTGCACGCGCGGCGCGGCCTATCTCAAGACCTTTCCCGGCGTGGGCGGCTGGCTGCTGTTCCTCGCCTGCACTGGCGCGGTGTTCCTGGCGGGAGCGAAAATCCTCGATTGCCTGAAATACGAACGGGCCGAGCGCGAGGCCAAGGCCGCCGGCAAGGCCTGACCGGGCGCGGCGGCCAAAATTGACGAAGTTGACATCGTCACGATGCCGACTTTGTCGAATATCATATTGATAACGCGCGCATAAAACACGGTTTGCGAAATTGACACCGCTGCCCCGAAAAAAATGGCGGCATGGTGCGAAATCCCCCTGGGTCAACGATCGAAAGAACGCGGCAAGGCCTGCCGCGCGCCGCGCCGTGTAGGAAAGCCAATTGCAAATGGGAGAAGGTGGGGGTTTCTGTTGCTAGCTACCCCCGGAGCCCCGGAATCCGTTCTGTTGCCCGGTCGGTCCAACCGCGCTTTAGCTTTGTAAGATCAGGCCGTTAGGCCGTCAGGTTACGCAGCGATTGCGAGTGCTTCGTTATCGTTGGCACTTGTGTGTTTTGAGCCTTTAACGGGTTACTCAGCCCGGGCGAAAACAGTGCTTTTCAACACACGTCGATCCTGGTTCGGCCCCGTCATTTTCCCTGCGATAACAGGGAGAGTGGTGGAGCCGCCGGGTACTGCCCCCGGGTCCGCTGTGCCTATTGCACACCGCAATTTATCGCCATAGCCGGCCGAAACCGGCAGGCCCGATATAGGCGTTTCTGGATGAATGGAAAGTGGACGGCAGCGCAAAAAGCGCTGCCGCCCCATTTTGCCTTACTTCTTCAGCGCGTCGCGGATTTCGGTCAGCAGTTCCACTTCGGTCGGGCCGGCGGGCGCGGCGTCCTCGACCTTCTTGGGCATCAGCTTGTTCGCCTGGCGCACCAGCATGAAGATCACGAAAGCCAGGATAAGGAAGTTGATGACGACCGACACGAAATTGCCATAGGCGAGCACATTGGCCCCCGCCTCACGCGCGGCGGCAAGCGAGGTGCCCGGCGCGACATCGCCGCTGAGCACAACATAGAGGTTGGAGAAATCCACATCGCCCACAATGCGGCCGATCAGCGGCATGATGATATCATCGGTCAACGAACTCACGATCGTGCCGAAAGCCGCCCCGATGATGACCGCGACCGCCAGATCGAGCACATTGCCCCGCGCGATGAATTCCTTGAACTCGCTCAACATATCTTGTGTCCCCTGCTCCTCGTTGGAGCGGTTTGCTTGCCAGCTTCGATGGTTAACGGCAAGTGCCGCTGTCTGCGCGGGCGGCAATCCTTGAAAGGCGAAATGGCCGTGCTATATGCACAATACACCCGCGGATGGGCGGGTGCCTTGGGAGGATATCCGCGATGTTCATGCGCCTTGCCCGCCTTGCCACCATTACCATCGGCAGCCTTGCGCTGGCCGCCTGCGGCATCAATTCGGTGCCCAGGGCAGAGGAAAACGCGAAGGCCAAATGGGCCGATGTGCAGGCCGCGTTTCAGGAACGCGCCAATCTGATCCCCAATTTGCAGGAAATCACCATGGCTTCGGCCGAGCAGGAGCGCGAGACGCTGCAAGGCGTGATCGAAGCGCGCGCATCGGCCACGCGCCCCGAAATCCAGCTTTCGGGCGATGATCTGAACGACCCGGCCAAGATGGCCGCTTTCAGCCAGGCGCAGAACCAGCTCGGCGGCGCGCTGGCGCGCCTGATGGTGACAGTGGAACAATATCCCGAACTGCGCAGCCAGGAGAATTTCGGCCGCTTCATGACCCAGATCGAGGGCCAGGAAAACCGCATCCGCGTGGCGATCCGCGATTATAACGAGGCGGTGCGCCAGTATAACACCACCATCCGCACCTTCCCCGACATCATCGGCGCCAAGGTGATCCATGGCGCTGAGCCGATGGTGCCGTATGAAGCGGTGACTGCCGGGGCCGAGGTTGCGCCCACGCTCGATATGCGTTCGGGCAATTGACCGGGCACGCGGCGGGGCCAAACACGATGCGGCTGCGGGCAATCCTGCTGGCCTTTCTGGCCCTCATCATGCTTGCCCCCGCCGCGCAGGCGCAGCCCGCCTTTCCCGAACGCGGCACCGCCCCGGTGCTCGATCTGGCCGATGTGATCGACCCGGCGACCGAAGCGGATCTGACCGCGCGTCTGGACGCCTTCGAGCAGACCAACCAGCGGCAGTTCGTGATTCTGACCCTGCCCAGCCTCGATGGGTATGACATTGCCGATTACGGATACCAGTTGGGCCGTTACTGGGGTCTTGGCGATGCGGAAAACAACGATGGAATCATCCTGATCGTCGCTCCGAACGAGCGGCTGATGCGGATCGAGGTCGGATACGGGCTGGAGGCGATCATCCCCGATGGCCTCGCCTTCGAATATATCGAGGAGATGAAGCCCTTCTTCCGCAATGGTGATTATTCGGGCGGCATCGCGCTGGGGGCGGAGCGGATCATGACGCAGCTGACCCTGCCGCCAGAGGAAGCCGCCGCGATTGCTGCTGCGGCCGGGCAGGATCGGCAGGGCGAAGGCGGCATCCCGGTGGGCGGGCTGATCTGGCTGGGCTTCCTGTTCTTCTTCTTCATCCTGCCCATGCTGCGCAGCGGCGGGCGGCGGCGCTATCGCGGCGGCAGCGTGGCGGGCGCAGTGGGTGACATCATCCTGTGGGAAGCGGGCAAGGCCATTGCGCGCGGGGCATCGGGTGGCAACAGCGGCTGGGGTGGCGGCGGCTTTGGCGGCGGTGGCGGTTTTGGCGGCGGCGGTTTCGGAGGGGGCGGCGGCTCCTTCGGGGGCGGCGGCGCGTCGGGGGGGTGGTAGGCCATGCCCATTCATGACGAGAGCCAGCACCAGATTGTCAGCGATGCGGTGGCGGCGGCCGAAAGCGCAACCAGCGGCGAGATTGTCACCGTGGTGGCGCAGGCGAGCGATGGCTATACCGATGTCGCGCTGGTCTGGGCAATTGCCATTGCCTTTACCGCCATGTCGGTCTTTGCGGTGATCCCGGATTTCTACACCGGGCTGTGGGACGCGGTTTTCCACGCCGGATGGGCGGGCCAGTGGACGCATGGCGAAGTGCTGACGCTGGCCATCGGCTTTGGCCTGTTGACTTTTGCGGGCGTGATGGCGCTGATGCTGTGGCGGCCCTTGCGCATGGCGCTGGTGCCCGCTCCGGTGAAGCGGCTGCGCGTGCGCCGCGCGGCGGTGCGGCATTTCAAGGTGGGCGCGGAACGCCGCACGCATGGCCGCACCGGCGTGCTGATCTACCTGTCGATGGACGAACACCGCGCCGAAATCGTCGCGGATGATGCGATTGCAGCGATTGTCTCTGCCGATGTGTGGGGCGTGGCCATGGCCGATATGCTGGCCGAAATCCGCAAGGGCTGCGTGGCCGAAGGCATCGCGGCGGGCGTGCGCGATGTGGGCGCGGTGCTGGCCGAGCATTTCCCGCGCGACGGCAATGACGTGAACGAATTGCCGGATCGCTTGATCGTCCTCTGACGCTCCTCTACGCCCGCCTGCATGGTGGAAGACGCAGACGCGCCCGAAGAGGTGATGTGGCAGGGTGACTGGATCACCGCCAAGCGCCGGGGCAAATGGGAATATGTGGCCCGCGCACGCGGCATCCGTGCAGCTGTCATCCTGCCGCTGGACGGTGATCATGTCATTCTGGTCGAACAATACCGCGTGCCGGTGGGCGGGCGCGTGCTGGAATTGCCCGCCGGGTTGATCGGGGACGAGGCCGGCGCGGAGGGCGAAGACCCGCTGGAGGCCGCCCGGCGCGAACTGGTGGAGGAAACCGGCTATACCGCTGCGCACTGGCAGGATTGCGGCGCCTATCTGTCCTCCCCCGGCCTGACAGGTGAAAGCTTTACCCTGCTCAAAGCCACCGGTCTCACCAAGGTAAGCGAGGGCGGCGGCACGGCGGAGGAGAACATCGTGGTGCACCGCGTGCCCTTGGCCGATTTGCCTGCACACATTGCGGCGTTTCGCGCGGCGGGCCTTGCCATTGATGTGCGCCTGCTGATGCTGCTGGGCGGCCAGATACTGGGAGAGACAGCATGAACATCGCCATTCTGGGTTCAGGCGCGATGGGCTGCCTGTTCGGCGCGGCCTTTCACCGGGCGGGCTGCAAAGTCACCTTGGTGGATGTGAGCCAGCCCCATATCGACGCGATCAACGCTAACGGCCTTGAACTCGATACGCGCGCCGGGGTGGAGCATCTGCCCATCCCCGCTCGCCTTCCGGCTGAGGCCAAAGGGCCGTTCGATCTGATCGTGGTGTTCACCAAGACATTTCACACACTCGGCGCGCTGCACGGCATCGCCCATGCCATCGGGCCGGATACGCATCTTCTCAGCTTGCAGAACGGGCTTGGCAACGACGCCAGGCTGGCGGGATTTGTGCCCGATGCCCAAGTGATGGTCGGCGCGTCCATGCTCCCTTCCGATCTGGTCGGCCCCGGCAAGGTGCGCAGCCATGGGACGGGCTATTCGCGCCTCTATCCCGCATTCGGAGGTGACCCGGCCATGGCGGAACAGGTGGCCGATGCGCTGACACGGGGCGGGCTGCCTGCACAGCTTGACCCCGCGATTCACGAGGCGATCTGGTCCAAGGTGATCTTCAACGCCGCGATGAACCCGCTGTGCGCGCTCACCCGCCGCACGCCGGGCTTTCTGGGGGCGAGCGAGGAGGCACGCGCCACCATCCGCGCGGTGGTGGAGGAAGGCGTCGCCGCCGCCCATGCCAACGGGCGGATGATCGACGCGCAGCCCATCCACGATCTGACCCAAGTGTCGATGACCGACCACGCGAACCACGAAGCCAGTATGTTGCAGGACGTGAAGGCCGGTCGCCGCACCGAAGTGGACGCGATCAACGGCGCGATTGTCGAGGCGGCAGAGGCCAGGGGCCTTTCCGCCCCTGTCACCCGCACGCTGTGGCACCTCGTCAAGCTGGAGGAAGCCAAGCTGGCCGAGAGGTGAGTGCGTTACGCCAGCCTGATTTCGCGCAGGCGTTCCATCAGGTAATCCTGCGCCGTGATCGGATCCTCCCCGCCCTCGAACATGGGGCGAATCAGGAAATCGGGCCGGAAATGCAGGAAGAACGGCATTGAATAGCGTGAGGTGCGCGCCGCATCGCCTGCCGGATTGACCACGCGGTGCGTTGTGGAACGCAAGCGGCCCGCGGTCAGGCGTTGCAGCATATCGCCCACATTCACCGCCAGCGCGCCGGGTGGCGGGCTGACGGGCAGCCATGTGCCATCGCGCGCCAGCAATTCCAGCCCCGCCGCCTCTGCCCCCAGCAGCAGGGTGATGGTGTTGATATCTTCATGCGCAGCGGCGCGGATCGCGCCCTCTGGCGCGGCCTCAATCGGCGGGTAATGCAGCAGGCGCAACACCGAATTGCCGTCGCGCACGCTGTCTTCAAAGAACACCTCGTCCTCGCCCAGATAGAGCGCGATGGCCGACAATATGCGCCGCCCCGTCCAGTCAAAGGCGAGGTAGAGGTCCTGCATCACGGGCCGGAAATCGGGCAATTCGTCGGGCCAGATATTGGGCCGCATATGCGCCGCATACGGGTGCCCCGGCGGCAGATCACGCCCCACGTGCCAGAACTCCTTCAAATCCTGCACCCGCGCGCCCTTGGCCTGTTCGACGCCAAAGGGCGTGTATCCGCGCGCGCCCGCCTGCCCGGTGCGGTGATAGGCGCGCTTCACAGCGTCCGGCAAAGCAAAGAACTGCCGCATCAGCGCATCGGCCCGGTCGATCAGGCGCTGGTCGATCCCGTGCCCCTCCACCACGGCAAATCCGTATTCCTCGAACGAGGCGCCAAGCTGCCCCGCCAGATCGGGCAAGGGCTGATCCAGCCGGACGAATGCAAGCTGGCGAGCGGCTTCAGGGGCGGAATCTGACACGGCGCAATGTCTTTCGCTTTTCTTTCGGGCCATCTCGCCATAGCAAGCCCCCCGGAGAGAGGAACCCCGCACATGGCCGCGAACAACACGATCACGCTTTATGACCTTCAGGTGTCCACGGGCGCCACGATCAGCCCCTTTGTCTGGGCCACCAAATTTGCCGTGGCGCACAAGGGGTTCGATCTCGACATCGTCGATGGCGGCTTTACCGGCATCATGGAACGCACCGGCGGCAAGACTGAACGTTTGCCCGCCATCGTGGATGATGGCACATGGGTGCTCGATAGCTGGGGCATCGTCGAATATCTGGACAGCGCCTATCCCGATCGCCCGCTGCTGATCCCCGATGAAAGCGTGGCCGCGCTGACCAAGGCGCTGGATGCGTGGTTCTGGCCTGCCGCTGTGGGGCCGTGGATGCGCAGTTTTTGCGCCGATTACCGCGATGTCTGCTTCGAACATGACAAGGACTATGTCACCTCCACCCGCGAAGTGATGCTGGGCGGAAAGCTGGAGGATTTGCAGGCGGGGCGCGAAGATCGCCTCTGCGCCATTTCCGCCGCGCTCGAACCGCTGCGCATGGCTTTGCGCGAGCATGATTTTCTGGGCGGCAGCCGCCCCAATTATGCCGATTACCGCATCATGGGCGGTTTCCTGTGGCTTGCCAGCCTGGCGCAGACCCCGGCGCTGGCGGCGGACGATCCCTTGCGCCCGTGGATCGAGCGGGTGCGCGCCCTTTATGGCGGGCTTGGCAACCACCCCGGCCTGTTCGAGATTTTCGGGCTGGAACAGCGACCCGGCGATCCCGATCCCTTTGTGCGGGTGGCGGGCAAAGGCGGCATTTTCAAGCGCAATACCGGCCCTGCCTCCACGGCGGCGGAAACGCAGGCCATCACCGCGAAGAAGGATTGATCCCCCGTGGAACGGCTCAAGGTTCTGGTGACCCGCCGCTGGCCTGCCGAGGTGGAGGCGCGGCTTGCCAATGCGTTCGATGTGACGCTGAACGAAAGCGACACGCCGTTGAGCGCGGCCGAGCTGGCCACCGCGATGGCCGACTATGATGTGCTGTGCCCCACCGTGTCCGACCGGATCGACGCTGCGGTCATCAATGGCGGGGGCCGCGTGCGGCTGATTGCCAATTACGGCGTGGGCTTCGACCATATCGATCTGGAAGCGGCACGGTCAAAAGGCATTGCGGTGACCAATACGCCCGGCGTGCTGACCGATGCCACCGCCGACATTGCGCTCACCCTCATCCTGATGGCGGCACGGCGCGCAGGCGAAGGGGAGCGCGAATTGCGCGCCGGCAAATGGAGCGGCTGGCGGCCCACCCACCTCATCGGCAGCGCGCTGAAAGGCAAGGTGCTGGGCTGTGTGGGCTTTGGCCGCATCGGCATTGCCACCGCGCGGCGCGCGCATCACGGCTTTGGCATGAAAATCGCCTATTACGGCAGGCGCCCTTGCGATGCCGCCGTGGCCGCCGAATTGCAGGCGGAGTTCTGCCCTGATCTCAACGGGTTGCTGGGCAAAGCTGATTTCGTTTCGCTGCACGTGCCCGGCGGCGGCGATACCGCCAACCTGATTGATGCCGCGGCCATTGCGGCCATGAAGCCGGGCAGCTACCTCATCAACACCGCGCGCGGCGGGGTGGTGGATCACGATGCGCTGGCCGCCGCCCTGCAATCCGGCCATCTGGCGGGCGCGGGGCTGGATGTCTATCCGGCCGAGCCCGCCGTGCCCCCGGCGCTGCTGGGTATCGAGAATGTCGTGCTGCTGCCGCATCTGGGCAGCGCCAATGCGGAAACGCGTGCCGCGATGGGAATGTGTGCGCTCGCCAATGTGGAGGCTTTCGCGCGGGGGACAGACCTGCCAAACCGCGTGGCATGACATCGGATCCCATCGCAGACCTGATTGCGGCGCACGGCCTGCCCGCCTCCTATCGTGAGGTAGTGGCCCGATACTGGCAGCCGCTGGCGAATGCGATTGCCCGGCGCGCGGCGGACAGTTCTCCGCTGATCGTTGGCATCAACGGGGCGCAAGGCTCTGGCAAGTCGACGCTTTGCGCCTTTCTGGAAGTGCTCTTGGGGGCGCGGCAATTGCGCACCGTCACCCTGTCGATCGACGATCTGTATCTGGGCCGGGCGGACCGGGCGCAGCTTGCGCAGAAAGTCCACCCCCTGTTCGCCACGCGCGGGGTGCCGGGCACCCATGCGCCTGGCCTTGGCATCGCCATTGTCGATGCTGTCCTGTCGGGGCATGATTTCGACCTGCCCCGGTTTGACAAGGGCACCGATGATCGCACCGACGCGGCGGAACGGATCAGCGGGCCGGTCGATGTGCTGCTGCTGGAGGGCTGGTGCGTGGGATGCCGCGCGCAGGCGGACGAGGACTTGCTGGAACCTGTGAACAGCCTCGAAGCCGACGAAGACCCCGAAGGCATCTGGCGTTCGGTCAGCAATCTGTGGCTGCGCGGCGATTATGCGCGGCTGTTCGGCCTCATTGATATGCTGGTGATGCTGAAGGTTGACAGTTTCGAAACAGTCATTGCCAACCGGCTGAAACAGGAAGAAAAACTGCGCGCAGCCCGTCCCGACGCACCCGGCCTGATGGACGAGGCCGCGATCCAGCGCTTCTGCCAGCATTACGAGCGGTTGACGCGGCATATGCTGGGCGACCTGCCGCCGCGGGCGGATGTGGTGTTCGAACTGGGGCCGGATCAGGTGCCCGTCGCCCTGCCCAAAACCTTGCCGGCAGGACTCGCCAGCGGCCGACTTCCATCCTAGCATCCGTGATGATCACGTCCGCAAAGGGCGCAACGGGGAGAGGACCAGGCGATGAATTGGGTGCGATTCGCACGGGGTGCAGCGATTGCCGTGGCTTGCCCGCTGGCTTTGATGGCCTGTACTGCGGCCGATATGGGCGCGGTGGACGAGGCGCGGCTGCTCAGCGCGGAGGACGATCCCGACAACTGGCTCAGCCATGGCCGCACCTATGCCGAACAGCGCTATTCCCCGCTGGCCGACATCAACCTGGAAAATGTGGGCCAGCTCGGCCTCGCCTATGCGGTCGAACTCGATACCAATCGCGGGCAGGAAGCGACGCCCATCGTGGTCGATGGCACGATGTATATCAGCACCGCGTGGTCCAAGGTGATGGCGCTCAACGCCGCCACGGGCGAGGTGCTGTGGCGTTACGACCCGCAGGTGAACGGAGCCAAGGGCGCGGATGCCTGCTGCGATGTGGTCAATCGCGGCGTGGCGGTGTGGGAAGGCAAGGTCTTCGTCGGCACGATCGACGGGCGTCTGGTGGCGCTCGATGCCGCCACGGGCGCAGAACTGTGGGATGTGGTCACGGTCGATCAGGCCAAGCCCTATACCATCACCATGGCCCCGCGCGTGGTGCGGGATAAGGTCATCATCGGCAATTCGGGCGCCGAAATGGGCGTGCGCGGCTATGTCTCGGCTTATGATGCGGACAGCGGCGATCTGGTCTGGCGCTTCTACACCGTGCCCGGAAACCCCGCCGATGGCCCCGATGGCGCGGCCAGTGACGAAGTGTTTGCCCGGTTTGCCGGGAAAACATGGGCCGGCACTTACTGGGAAATGGGCGGCGGCGGCACCGTGTGGGATTCGGTGGTTTACGATCCCGAATTCGACCAGCTGCTGATCGGCGTGGGCAATGGCAGCCCGTGGAACCACCGGGCGCGCAGCGCCGGGGTGGGCGACAATCTGTTCCTTGCCTCGATCCTCGCGCTCGATCCCGATACCGGCGCGTATAAATGGCATTACCAGCAAAATCCCGGCGAAACATGGGATTACACCGCCACCCAGCAGATGACGCTGGCCGACCTCACCCTTGACGGGCAGGTGCGCAAGGTCATTCTGCAAGCGCCCAAGAACGGCTTCTTCTATGTGATCGACCGGGCCGACGGGAAGCTGATCAGCGCGGAAGCCTATACCACGCAGAACTGGGCCGAGCGGATCGACATCGCCACGGGTCGCCCGGTGGAGCGTCCCGGCGCGCGGTTTGAAAACTCGCCCGCCATCATCATGCCATCGGGCCTTGGCGGCCATGCCTGGCATCCGATGAGCTATTCGCCGCGCACGGGCCTTGTCTACATCCCCGCGATGCAGACGTCGCTCGCCTATGCGGATGATACCAATTACACCCGCCATATCGGCCGCTGGAACACCGGTGTCTCCTTTCTCGCCCCGCCCGAAGGGCTGGTGCCGGGCGACACGCCCGAGGCGCGCCGCGCCTACCTTACCGCGCAGACCAAGGGCCGGCTGGTGGCCTGGGACCCGGTGGCGCAGCGGGAGGTCTGGGGGATAGACCGCGACTGGCCGTGGAATGGCGGCACGCTGGCCACCGGCGGCGATCTGGTTTTCCAGGGGCTGCCGCAGGGCCGCTTTGTTGCTTACGACGCGCGCAATGGCCGCGAGGTCTGGTCGTTCGCGCAGGAACGCGGCATCATGGCCGGGCCGATCACCTACCGCGTGGACGGGGTGCAATATGTGGCGGTCATGGCCGGCTATGGCGGATCGATGGGCATGGCGAGCCAGACCGACTGGATGCGCCGCCCGCCGCCCAACGGGATGCTGCTGGTGTTCCGCCTGAACGGCACGGCCAAGCTGGACCCCCTGCCCCCGCAGGCCCCGCGCCCCTATGTCACAAGCGCCGAAAGCTTCACGCCGCAGCAGATCGCCGCAGGGCAAGCCGGCTATTTCGGCTTCTGCACCATCTGCCACAACGGGCCGGTCAATCCGGACCTGATGAAAAGCCCCGTCGCTGCCGACAAGGCGGCCTGGAGCGCGGTGGTGAAGGACGGCATCCTGGCGCAGCGCGGCATGATCAGCTTTTCCCCGTGGCTCGACGATAGCCAGATCGAAGCGGTGCGCGCCTATGTCCTGACCGAAGCCGCGCGCCGCGCGGCAGAAGAGGGCGCAGCACAATGAGCCCGGCAACCGATGTGCTGATCGTGGGCGCTGGCCCGGTGGGGATGCTCACCGCGCTCGCCTTGGCGCAGACCGGGGCCAGCGTGCGCGTGATCGAGCGCGAGGGGGACATCATCAATTCCCCGCGCGCGGCGATCTACTTTCCCTCCACCCTGGCGGTGCTGGAGGAACTGGGCATACTGGAGGAACTGGACGCAATCGGCTTTCGCACCCGGATCTTCGGCACCCATGTGCCCGAATTCGGCTATTCCTCGGTCGTGAAATTCCAGCCGGTGGCGGGCATCCCCTACGATTGGCAACTCCATGCCGGGCAGCACGATGTTGCCCGCGTGGCGATGGAGCACGCGCAAGCGCTGGGCGTGGAGGTGCATTTCGGGCACAGGCTGGTCGGCCTTGCCGATCACGGTCACGGCGTGACCGCCGATGTCGTCGGGCCGGACGGAACTGAAACGGCATTTGCCGCAAAATGGGTGATCGGCTGCGACGGAGCGCGCTCCACCGTGCGCAAGCTGGCGGGTATCGCGTTCGAAGGGCACACCTGGCCCGAACGCTTCGTGGGCACCAATGTGATCTTCCCCTTCACCGAACTTGGCTATCAGACAGCCAATTTCGTGTGCGACCCGGTGAACATGGCGGTGATCGCCCAGCTCGACACGCAGGGCCTGTGGCGCTGCACCTATATGGAGGATTCCGCCCTGCCGGAGGAATCCTTCGAGGAGCGCATTCACCAGCGCTACGAATGGTTCATGCGCGGGCGCACGGATTACCGGATCGTTTCCGCCAGCCCCTACACGCTGCATCAGCGTGCGGGCGAAACATTGGTGAAGGGGCGCGTCCTGCTGGCCGGCGATGCTGCCCATGCGACCAATCCGTGCGGTGGCCTCGGCCTCACCAGCGGGGTGTGGACCGGCATGGTGCTGGCCGATGTGCTGGGCGCAGTGCTGCGCGGGGAGGAGGACGAGAGCATCCTGCAACGCTTTTCGGACGAGCGGCGGCGCGTGTTCTGGGAAGTCGTCTCGCCCGCGGCGACCGAGAACAAGCGTATGTTGCAGGAAAAGGACCCCGACCAGCGCCAGAAGGATCTGGGCTTCATCAAGGCGCTGGAGGAAAATCCGGAAAGCGGCGCGCTGCTGCTGCTGTTCGCCTATAAGGTGATCGGCAATGTCCTGCGTCCCGGCAGCCGCTGGGCCGATGCCGATCCGTCAGACCGGGTGGCGATCAATATCAGGGATCGCAAGGGACAAATCCACTGATGCGCTCCTACCGCCCGGCAGATCTTCATGCGGCGGGCGTGGGCAAGCCGCTTGAACTTGCCGCGCAGGGCTTTTTCTGGGTCGGGGGCGAGCTGATCGACCATCCTGCCGCAGGCAAGGCGATGCGCGGGCAGATGTATGTCGAATACTGGATACCCGCGCGGCTGATCCATCCGCTGCCGCTGGTGCTGATCCACGGCGGGGGCGGGCAAGGCACCGATTTCCTCGGCACCGCCGATGGCCGCGAAGGCTGGGTGCATTTCTTCGTCCGCGCCGGCTGGGCGGTCTATGTCGTCGACCGGCCACAACACGGGCGCAGCCCGTTCCACCCGGAGTTTCAGGGCGCGATGGCCCCACCCGGCCCCACGCATTTCCTCGAACGTCTGTTCACAAGGCCCGCCGCCTTTGCCGACAATTACCCGCAGGCGCGGCTGCACAGCCAGTGGCCGGGGACGGGCGAGCTGGACGATCCGGCCTCCCTGTCCTTCCTTGCCGGAACCGGGCCGACGCTGGCCGATCCGGCCGCCGCGCAGGTGGATGCGCAGCGCGCCGGGGCGGAATTGCTCGACCGGATTGGCCCGGCGGTGCTGCTCACCCATTCCGCCGGTGGCCCGCCCGGCTGGCTGATTGCCGATGCGCGGCCCGATCTGGTGCGCGCGATCGTGGCGGTGGAGCCGCTCGGCCCGCCCTTTGCCGCGATCAGCGGGCAGCTGCCCTATGGCATCACCCACGCGCCGCTCACTTTCGATCCGCCGCTGGCGCCCGGCGAACTTCCGCAGGCGGCGGATATGCCCTCGCCCGGTGAAGGGCTGGTTGCCTACAAGGTGCAGGCCGCGCCCGCGCGCCGCCTGCCTGCGCTGTGCGGCAAACCCATCGTGGTGGTGACGGCGGAGGCAAGCTGGATGGCGGCGGACAACCACGCGATCGTCCATTTCCTGCGCCAGGCCGGGGCCGATGTGGAACATCTGCGGCTGGAGGATCACGGCGTGCACGGCAACGGCCACGCCATGCAGCTGGAAGCCAACAGCGACGCGGTGGCGGGCGTGATTGCCCGCTGGCTAGGCGATCAGGGCTTGAGTTAGTTATAAAATGGAACGATTAGAAGGCATAGAATCGCCGGATCGCAGATGGGGGTAAGGATCGCATGACGCGCACATTCATGGCTCTTGCACTGGCGGGCAGCCTGCTCACCTCGCCCTTGATGGCGCAGGGCGATACGCTGATCCGCCCGGAAGATGGCGACTGGCCGCTCTATGCCCGCGACCACGGCGGGCAGCGTTTCGTGCCGCTGGACGATATCAATACCGGCAATGTCGGGCAGCTTCAGCGCGCCTGGACCTATCGCCTGCGCCCCGAAGGTGGCGGATCGATCCTTGCGGGCACGGTGCCGGTGGTGGTGGGCGGCATCATGTATATGCCGCTGGGCGATGCGGTGGTGGCGCTGGAAGCGCATACGGGCCGCGAATTGTGGCGCCATCAGGTAAGCGGCGCGACGATCCGCCGCAGCGTGACCTATTGGCCCGGAGATGGGCAACGCGGTGCGCGCCTGTTCTATGGCAAGGCCAATTCCATCGTCGCGCTCAATGCGGCGGATGGCTCGCTCGCCACCGAGTTCGGCGGCGATGGCGAGATGGAGTTTGAAGGCACGCCCTATGCCTATCCGCCCAGCATCTTCCGCAATGTGCTGGTGATCGGCGCGCTGACGCCCGAAATCCCGGTTGGCCCCAGCGGGAACAGCCGCGCCTTCGATGCGCGCACAGGGGCGAAGCTGTGGGAGTTCGATGTGGTGCCCCAGCCGGGGCAGTTGGGTCACGAAACCTGGCTGGACGAGGGCTGGCGCGGGCGGCCGGGCAACAATATGTGGGTCTGGTACACCACGGCGGATGTGGAAACCGGCCTCATCTTCATGACGCTGGGCAGCCCCGGCCCCAATTACTGGGGTGGCGATCGGCCGGGCGATAATCTGTTCGGCAATTCGGTGGTCGCGGTGGATGCCGAAACGGGCGCATACCGCTGGCATTTCCAGACAATCCACCACGATCTGTGGGACTGGGATCTGCCCGCCCCGCCCACTCTGGTCGATGTGCAGAAGGACGGGCGCACCATCCCCGCCCTCGCCCTCACCGGCAAGCCGGGGCTGATGTATATTCTCGACCGGCGAACGGGGGAACCGGTGCACGGCGTGAACGAGCATATCGTGGCCGCCGCCGATGTGCCGGGCGAATGGTATTCGCCCACGCAGCCCATCCCGGTCAAACCCGCTCCCTTAAGCCGGATGTGGTGGAACCCCACCGATGTGGTGACGGAAAGCGACACGACGCCTGAACACGTTGCCGCCTGCCGCGCGCTGCTCGACAGTTATGGCGGCACCTTTTTCAACGCCGGCCCCTTCACCCCCTTCTTCCTGCGGCGCGAAGGCGATCCGCCGCGCGCCAGCATCAATCTTCCGCATAATGGCGGATCGAACTGGGGCGGAAGCGCGGCCGATCCGCGCAGCGGCACGATCTTCATCAACACCACCGAAAGCGGCTCGATCGGCTGGATCGAGGAACGCGATCCTTCGGGCGATTACGGGCGCGGCACTGCGGGATCGAACCAGCCCTATGATCGCGGCAGCCTGACGGGGCCGGGTGCCTATGCCAGCTTTGCTGCCAGCTTCACTGCGCCTGATGGCACACGCGCCACCCTGCCCTGCATCCGCCCGCCCTGGGGCCGGCTGATCGCGGTGGATGCCAATACGGGCGAAATCAACTGGGCCGTGCCGCTGGGCACCACGCCCGAACTGGGGCCGGACAAGCAGGACACCGGCAGCAACAACACCTTTGGCGGCCCGATGGTGACGGCGGGCGGCCTCGTCTTTATCGGCGCGACATCGGACAGCGTGATGCGCGCCTTTGATGCGCAAACGGGGCAGCTCGTCTGGTCGGAACAGCTCGATTACGCGGCGATGACCATCCCGATGAGCTATCGCGGCGCGGACGGGCGGCAATATATCGCGGTCTTTGCCACCGGTTCTGCCTTCGGCCCGCCGGTGCGCGGGGCGGACGGGCGGCCCGCCAATAACGAAGCGCTTATCACCTGGGCGCTTCCGGAGTAGTCTGCGGATTGGGAGACACGATGATGAAAACACGATTGGCGCTTGGCGCAGCCGCATTTGCCCTGATGCTCACCTGTCCCGCCGCCGCGCAGGAGGTCATCACCACGCCCGAGGGCGCAATCATGGAAAGCGGCGCATCGCTTGCCTATGCGCCGGGCGAATTGTCCGATGCGCAATTGAACGGCAATGCCCGCCACCTCTTCCGGCAGGATTCAGCCAATGTCTTTCGCCGCTTCCCGCGCGAACTGACCGAGGAAATGGTCAATTTCTATGTCGGCGCGCTGGGCCTGCGCTCGCTCAACCCCATCCAGCTCACCGCCTCGCAGCAGATGATCCTGACCGGCGTTGGCACCGGCCAGATCAAGCTGTCCGCCGGGCAGGAAGGGAACCGCCTGTATAACCTTTCGGGCGGCTATGCGGGCGGCACGGGCATTCGCTTCCTCGTGCTGTCTTATCCCGATGCCGATGTGGTCGCGGCCCGCTTTACCGAGGCTGGCTTTACCGCGCCGCACTTCACCGCGCGCGAGGACGGGACGGCCCAGGCGCTGGTGCAGGATCCGGCGGGGATGGATATCGTGATCGTGGTCAACCCCGAAGCCGCCGACCATTCGGATGACGGGGTGGGCGTGGGCATTCAGGTGTCGAACCTCGACGCCTCACGCGCTTTCTACCGCGATTTTGTGGGTCTGGACGAACTGGACCCGGTGGAATCCACGCTGCTGGGCACCACGCTGTATCCCTATGCCCATGCCGAAACCACCATCCTGCTCTACAAGATGGGCGACAATCTGCCGGCGGATACGGGCAGTTCGGGGATTCAGTATGTGGTGGCCGATGCGCCCTATGTCGCGGCAATGGCCGATCACCGCCATGTGACGGTGGAAACCCCGCTCAACCGGCTGCGCGGGTTCGATCTGACCACGATCTGGCTGAACGATCCTGATGGGGTGACCAACTACTTCGCACAGGTGGGGCCGAACAGCCGCACGGCCAGAGGGGAGAACTGATACGAAAAAGGGGGCCGTGCTGGCCCCCTTCCCGTTCATCTCAATTTCGGCTTCGCGCTTACTTCTTCGCCTGCATGATATAGGCGGCGAGCAGGTCGATCTCCTCGTCCGTCATCTGGCCGCCGAAACCGGGCATGGCGCCCTGTCCATTGGTGATGCGGTTGGCGACGAAAGCCTTGTCCATCGCGGTATTGCCATCCATCGACGGGCCGATATGGCCGTGGCCGTTGGCATCGGCCAGCACATGGCAGGCGCTGCACGACCAGCTCTGGAACAGCTGGCGGCCCTGCGCGACCTGTTCGGCGGTCAGCGAGCCGGGTTCGTGGCCAGCGGCGGCCTGCGTCGGATCAACCGGAGTTGCCAGCGCACCCGCCAGCGGAACCGCCAGCGCGGCTGCACCCAGCATGGCGAGGCCCGAAATTGTCCACTTGCCGGTGATGCCCATATTTTCAGACCCCATTTTTCCAGACATAGTATCAATCTACCTTTCGCGATCCAGTGGGCCTGCGACCATGCCGCCCCGTTGAAACCCGGCCCGTTGCAATTCGCGGCCCTAGTCAACAACCCGCCTATCCGAGTCAAGATTTACCGCAGATTTATGCGCTGCGCCCTTGGCCCCAAAAATCGGACATTGTCAACATGGCGACAGGTTCACCTGCAAAATCGGGTTGCGCAAGGCACGACGCAGGAGGACATAGGGTGCACAGGATGGGAGAAGGCGAATCATGATCAAATACGCAATTGCGGTGCTGGCGGCACCTGTGGTGGTGCTGGCCGCCTGTTCCGAGGCGCCGCCCGAAATGCCCTATGGCACGCCGCAGCAATTCATGGCGAACCATGTGCAGCCCACCGCGGAAGTGTATTGGAACGCGGTCGGATCGGTCAGTGAACTGGTCGAAGGCGAGCCGGTGTTCCGCGAATTCCGCCCCGAAACCGATGAGGATTGGGCCAAGGTGGCCGCGGCGGCGGTGTCCTTGCGCGAATTTGGCGCGGCGCTTGCCACCCCTGCCTATGCCAATGGCCGCGGATCGGACTGGATGGCCTTTGCGCAAGGGATGCAGGATGTCTCCCGCCTTGCCGAACAGGCGGCGCTGAACAAGGATCCCGATGCCGTGTTCGAAGTGGGCGGCACGCTCTACAATGTCTGCACCGCCTGCCACCAGGTCTATCCGCCCGCCGAACTGCCCGCAGGCACCAGCGTCGACGATCTGGCGCAGAGCTGATGCGCGCGGCGCCGCGGCATTGGCCCGCGCTGGCTGTGCTGGCGCTGGCATCTGTGCTTTTCATGCCAACGCTGGCGCTGGCGCATGACGTGGCCGAGGGCGACAAGGCCTTCGTGCTGAGCGTGGATGGCCCGGCGATCTTCCCGTTCCTGTATCTGGGGGCCAAGCACATGGTCACCGGATATGATCACATCGCCTTTCTGGTGGGCGTGGTGTTCTTCCTGTCGCGCCTGCGCGATGTGGTGGTCTATGTCTCCATGTTCACCATCGGCCATTCGCTGACGCTGATCGGCGGGGTGCTGCTGAACACCGGGGCCAATGCCTATATCATCGATGCGATCATCGGGCTTTCGGTGATTTACAAGGGGGTGGAGAATATCGGCGGGTTCCGGCGCATCGGCTGGAATGTGGACACGCGCCTTGCCGTGCTGGTGTTCGGCCTGTTTCATGGCATGGGCCTGGCGACCAAGGTGCTGGATCTGGGGATTTCGCAGAACGGGCTGCTCGCCAATCTGCTCGCCTTCAATGTCGGGGTGGAACTGGGGCAGGTGCTGGTGCTGGCCTTCGTGGTCAGCCTGTTTGCCGCCTGGCGCGCCCGGCCCAGCTTTACCCGCTATGCCTTTGCGGCCAATGTCGCGCTTATCGCGGTGGGCCTTGTGCTCACCGCCATTCAGATAGAAGGATATCTTGCAGCATGAGCCAGGGAGAGAACGGCCAGATGGCAAAGTCGAAGAAACCGCTGCTGGTCGGCAGCGCATTGGCGGGCGTCGCCGCAATCGCGGTGCTGTTCGTTCTGCCGGCGGAAACCGGATGGGACCCCACAGGCGTGGGCAAGGCGCTCGGCCTTGTCGAGATCGCCGAACCCGTCAGCAAGGAGTTGGAGCGCGGCATGGCGCGCATGGCGACACAGGACGTGCTGCTGCTGTCCGACACGCCGCCCGCTGCGGAACCGGGCGCGACCGATGTGTGGGAAGTGGAACTGGCCCCCTATGAATCGATCGAGTTCAAATACACCATCCCCCAAGGCGCACGCATGGCGTTCCGCTGGGAAGCGAGCGCGCCGGTGCATTACGATATGCACAGCCACCCCTTCGAAGGCGGACCCGAAATGACCGAGGGGTTCGGCGTGGGCGATGCGGCGGTGCAGCAGGGGGTCTACATTGCCCCTTTCACCGGTATTCACGGCTGGTTCTGGCAGAACCGTTCAACGGACATTGTCACTCTCAGGCTCGAAGCAAGCGGCGGCATGACCAGTTCTGCCCTGTTCAACGCCGCCGGGGAAAGCGAACGCCCCCTGCCCGGCGTGGAAAACACGGTAGCGGGTGAAGCGGAAGGCCATGCCATGCAGACGACTGATTCGGGCACCTGATCGCACCGCAGCAGCAGGAGCCGGCGCCTCTTGCCGCGCGGGTTTGGCTTGTCTGCGCGAATGATACAATTGGCGACAATAAAACCGGATTAAGTCAAATTGACCCGCCCTATAGGGCCTTGTCGTTGTCACAGGCTTGGGGCTAGTCTTGCGCCAAGCCGGGATGATGCCGCGGGCGGAGAGTCCTGCGCACGAAATGGATGGGAGCTGGGAGTGATCACATTGGGCCTCAAGAACAGCGGCGCGGGCGGATTTGCGCCCCGGCTTGTGCGGAACGCGCTGCGGACTGCGGCGATTTCGACGCTGGCGCTGGCCGCAGCCGCCTGCACCACGGCGGGCGGCACGGGCGTTGCGGTGAACGCCGACATGGCAGTTCCGGCGGGCAATTTCGATTTCGTCAGCTGGGATGGCTATCTCGGCGGCGGGGACAGTTCGCAATATTCCGCGCTCGACCAGATCAACCGCAGCAATGTGAGCCAGCTCGAAGTCGCCTGGACGTATGAAACCGGGCCCGGCGCACCGCCCATCTTCAGCCCCACCATCGGCGGCGGGCGGATGTATGTGCAGAATGGCGCGGGCAAGCTGGTGGCGCTTGATCCGGCCACGGGCCGCGAATTGTGGGTCAGCGATCTGGACGGGCGCGTCGGTATTCGCGGCGTCAATTACTGGGAAAGCGCCGATGGCCGCGAAGGCCGCCTGATGGTGCTCAACAACGGCATCCTGCGCGCGGTGGACGCGGCAACGGGCCGGATGATCCCCAGCTTCGGCACCAATGGCGGGGTGGACCTGCGCGATGCGCTGCCGCGCGATGTCGCCATGCCCAATGCGCCGCTGATGACGAACAATCCGGGCCGCATCTACAAGAACACCATCATCGTGTCGCTGCCGGCGGGCGCGTATGATTACGCTTCGGCCCCGGCCAATATCCACGCCTATGATGTGATCACGGGCGAATTGAAGTGGACCTTCAACACCGTCCCGCGCGAAGGCGAATACGGTTACGACACCTGGCCCACGGGCGAGGACCGCGCCAAGTATGGCGGGGTGCACAACTGGTCGGAAAGCACGGTCGATACTGAGCTGGGCATCGTGTTCATCCCCACCGGCACGCCGCGTTACGATTTTTACGGCGGCAACCGGGCGGGCGACAATCTGTTCGGCAATTCGCTGCTGGCGCTGGACGCCGAAACGGGTGAGCGGATCTGGCATTTCCAGACCGTGCATCACGATCTGTGGGATTTCGACCTGCCGGTCGCGCCCAAGCTGATGACGATCACCCGCAACGGCCAGCGCATCCCCATCGTGATCCAGGTGGTGAAGCACGGCTTCATCTTCGCCTTCGATCGCCGCACCGGGGAACCGATCTGGCCGATCGAGGAACGCGCCGTTCCCGCATCGGATGTGCCGGGCGAACACGCCAGCCCGACGCAGCCCTTCCCCACCTGGCCGCAGCCCTATATGCGGATGGAGTTCACGGAAGACGACATCAACCCCTACCTGCCGCAGGCGGATCAGGATGCGTTGCGCAACAGCTTGCGCAACGAATGGCGCAATGACGGGCTGTTCACGCCGCCCAGCTTGCGCGGGTCAATCTCGATGCCGGGCCATAATGGCGGGGCGAACTGGGGCAATGTCGCGGTCGATCCGGTGCGCCAGCGCCTCTATATCGTCAGCCGCGAATTGCCGCTGCTGCTGAAGATCAACCCGGACAACCGGGCCGAGGCCTTGGCCGCCATGCCCAATGCCGGGGACGACAACATCCCATATCGCTGGCCGGTCAACTTCATGCTGCAATCCAACGGCATGGTGGCGATCAAGCCGCCGTTCTCGAACCTCACCGCCTATGACATGAACACGGGCAACCAGATCTTCCAGATTCCCAACGGGGAAATCCTGACGCTGGAGGAACAGGGCATCACCGGCGTGGGCGCGCAGGCGCCGCGCAGCGGGCCGATTGTGACCGCAGGCGGGCTGTTGTTCGTCAACACCGCGTCCGACCGGGCCTTCCGCGCCCGTGACGCGGATACCGGCGCGATTTTGTGGGAGCACCGTTTCGACGCCGCGACCGAAGGCGTGCCGGCGGTCTATGCGGTGAACGGGCGGCAATACATCACCGTGCCGGTGGGCGGCGTGGGCCACTTCCTGGGCGGGCTGGGTCTGCCCGAACCGGGCCCCAGCCGCTATGTCACCTTTGCTTTGCCGCAGGGGCGCAACTGATGCGCCGGGCCTTCTTCCGCCTGCCTCTGCTTGCACTGGCCGCCGCCGCCCTGCCGGGTGGCGGCGCGCTGGCGCAGGGCGCGCAGGCCGAGGAAGACCTGACCGTTCTGCCCGCGCCTTCGGACGCATTCCAACCAGCGATGACCGCGTGGGGCGAGCCGGACTTTCGCGGACGCTGGCCGATTGACCACCTCAACGGGCGCACCCCGCTGCAACGCGCAGCCGAACACGGCAACCGCCAGCTGCTGACGCAGGAGGAGTTCAACGCCCGCGCCGAAATGGTGGAACAGCTCGAACAGCGTTACCAGAACGAGGATTCGAGCGGCACGATGGGCATCGGCCACTGGGCCGAAGTGGCCGCCGCCAACCGCCGCACCAGCTGGATCACCGCGCCCGCCAATGGCCGCCTGCCCGCCTTCACGCCCGAAGGCCAGCGCCTGTCCGATGCGATGCGCAGCACCTGGGTGCAGGGCCAGCCCTTTGACACCTGGCACGATTTCGACAGCTGGGACCGCTGCATCTCGCGCGGGATGCCCGCATCGATGTTCCCGTTCATGTACAATAACGGGATGCGCATTTTCCAGTCGCCCGGCATTGTGGCGATCCAGATGGAAATGGTGCACGAAACGCGCATCATCCCCACCGATGGCCGCGCACCCATCCCGGCGGTGATCGGCCACTGGCTGGGCGAAAGCCGGGGCGCGTGGGAGGATCACAACACGCTGGTCGTCACCACCACCAATTTCCTGCCCGGCCCCAGCGCCACCAATATCGGCACCACGGGCAGCCCGCCCAACAACAAGACCCCGGTGAGCGCGCAGGCGCGCATGGTCGAACGCTTCCACATGGTGGGGCCGGACGAGATCATCTACGAATTCACCTGGGAAGACCCGGTCGTGTTCGTGGAGCCTTGGGCCGCACGCCTCGAATGGCAGCGTTCGGACGACTACGAGATTTTCGAATATGCCTGCCACGAAGGCAATGTGCAGATCCGCAATTACATCAATGCCAGCCGCGCCGAACGCGGGCTGATCCCGGTTGCGGCCGAATAGGAGTTTGCAATGCCGTCCACGCGGACACAGTCCCTGTCGCTGCTTTCCGCCGCCGCCCTGGTGCTGGCTGGCGCGCTGCCTGCTGTGGCGCAGGACGTGCCGGATGATCTGACGGTGATGCCCGCTGTTTCGAACGATTATCAGCCGGCGCGCACGCCGTGGGGCGATCCCGATTTCCGCGGCACATGGCCGATCAACGATATTGCCGAATTGCCGGTGGAGCGGCCCGACCGCTTCGGAATGCGCCACTGGAAGACGGACGAGGAGCTCGCCGCCGAACAGGGCCGTGTCGAGGCGCTGGAACAGGCCTACGAAAGCGAGGACCATCAAGGCACGATCGGCCTTGGTCACTGGATCGAATACCAGGCGGGCAGCCGCCGCACATCGATGATCGTGGAACCTGCCAATGGCAAGCTGCCCCGCCTGACCCGGCAGGGCATTCACGATGCCGCCGAAATGCGGTCGAGCTGGGTTGTGGGGCAGACTTTCGACTGGGTGGACGATTTCGACAGCTGGGACCGCTGCTGGACGCGCGGCTTCCCGGCTTCTATGCTGCCGTTCCGCTACAACAACGGCATCCGCATTTTTCAGGCGCCCGGCTATGTCGTGATCGTGCTGGAAATGCTGGGCACGCGCATCATCCCCGTGGGCAACACCGCGCAATGGCCGGCGGGCGTGTCGGGTATGTTCGGGCAGAGCCGCGGCCGCTGGGAAGATCACAACACGCTGGTGGTGGAAACGACCAATCTCCAGCCGGGTGCATCGGCGCTCAACATTGCCACGCGCGGCGTGCCGCCCAACAACACCCTGCCGATGAGCCGGCAGGCAAGGACGGTGGAACGCTTCCACATGATCGGCCCGGATACGATCACCTATGAACTGACCTATGCCGACCCGGTCATGTTCGAGGCGCCCTTTACCCTGCGGATGGACTGGACGCGCGATGACGCGTACGAATTCTTCGAATATGCCTGCCACGAAGGCAATGTGCAGATCCGCAACTACATCACCGCCGACCGCGCCGCGCGCGAGGCGGAATATGCGCGCGGGCGGATGGTCGAACCGATCGATCCCGATGCCGGGCCACCGCCCGCCATGGACCCCGCCAGCCGGGGTGTCGGCAATCGGAACTGATTTTTGAAGGCTTGTTTGGCCTGCGACGTGTTGAAATACCGAATACCAGGAGAGAGAATCGAGATGTCCAAGATGAACAAGACCGGGTTTGCCCGTTCAATCGCCGCCATCGGCGCGCTGGCGCTTGCCACCACCGCGCTGGTAACCCCGGTTGCCGCGCAGCCGGTGCCCGATGACCTCACCGTGATGCCCCCGGTGCCCACCGATTACCAGCCTGCGCGCACCCCGTGGGGCGATCCCGATCTGCGCGGTATGTGGCCGATCGACAATATCGCCAGCCTGCCGATGAATCGCCCGGCGCAGTTCGGCAACCGCTTCTGGCTGACCGAAGAAGAATACGCCGCGCGTCAGGCGCAATACAACGCATCGGATGCGCGCTATGCCGCCGAAGAGGAAAGCGGCACGATCGGCATGGGCCACTGGGTGGAATCGGACAGCTCGGGCCGCCGCACCAATCTGCTCGTCAGCCCCGCCAACGGCCAGCTGCCCGCGATGACCCCGGCTGCACAGGCGCGCTATCAGGCGGGCCGTTCCAGCTGGACGCCCAATACGCAGTTCAACTGGGTGAGCGATTTCGACACGTGGGACCGCTGCGTCACGCGCGGCTTCCCGGCCTCGATGTTCCCGTTCCGCTACAATAACGGCATCCAGGTGCTGCAATCGCCCGGCTATGTCGTGATCAACCTCGAAATGATCCACGATGCGCGCATCATCCCGATCGTATCCGGCCCCGAAGCGGTCGCTGCGCGCCGCTGGCCCGCCAATGTGCGCACATGGATGGGCCAGTCGATCGGATACTGGGAAGGCAATACGCTGGTGATCGAGACGACCAATATCATCGCCGGCGACAGCGTGCCGCAGAACGCCTATGAACGCGGGCCGTCGCCGCTGAACATGGCGACGCTGGGCGTGCCCCCGTTCAACACCATCCCCACCAGCCTGCAGGCCAAGGTGGTGGAGCGGCTGACCATGACGGGCCCGGATTCGATCATCTACGAACTGACCTATGACGATCCGGAAGTGTTCACCGCACCGTGGACCGCCCGCCTCGACTGGTCGCGCAACGATGACTATTCGTTCTTCGAATATGCCTGCCACGAAGGCAATGTGCAGATCCGCAACTACATCACCGCCAGCCGTGCGGGCCTCCAGCCCGTGCGCGAAACCGAAGGCGGCGACGGCGGCGCACACTAGGCGCTGCGCACAGACGCGCCGATCGGGCGGGCCGGGACGCCAGATGCCCCGGCCCGCCATTCGGCGAAATTCGACAGTCAATCAAAGGGAAGAGGCTGCCCGCCGCAACGGCTTGAGGCGCCCTCACGGGGACAGAACTGCCATGAAACCCAGCTTTGCCAGAACCGGTCTTGCCGCACTTGTCGCCGCCAGCCTCGCCGCGTGCGCCACCACCGGCATTGCATCGGCGCAGGATACCATTGCCAGCGCTCCGGTGCAGACCGCGCAAGGGCTGGTGCGCGGCGTGCCCGGTGCGCTGGAAGGCATCACCGTGTTCAAGGGCATCCCCTTTGCCGCCCCGCCGGTTGGCAATCTGCGCTGGGAACAGCCGCAACCGCCGGCAAGCTGGGACGGCGTGCGCATGGCCGACACATGGGGGGACAGCTGCGTGCAGAACCCTGCCCCCACCCGCTTCCCGCCCAATTCCGCCACCGATATGCCCGACAGCCCCGGCATTTCGGAGGACTGCCTTTACCTCAATATCTGGACGCCAGCGACAACGGGCGCGGAACGCCTGCCGGTGATGGTGTGGCTCTATGGCGGTGCGTATAACGAAGGCGGCGGCTCCAGCCCCTTCAGCCACGGCGATCATCTGGCGCAAAAGGGCGTGGTGATGGTGACGCTGAATTACCGCGTCGCCGCGCTCGGCTTCTTCAGCCATCCCGAACTCACCGCCGCCAGCCCGCACGGCGCCAGCGGCAACCAGGCGCTGGGCGATGCGATTGCCGCGCTGCAATGGATCAAGGACAATATCGCGGCCTTTGGCGGCGATCCGTCGCGCGTCACCATCTTTGGTGAAAGCGCGGGCGCGGCGATGGCTGGCGGCCTTGTCGGCGCGCCGGCCGCACGCGATCTGGTGCACCGCGCCATCCCGCAATCGGGCGCGTGGATGGGCCTGGGCATTGCGCCCATGGTCACGCGCGAACGGGCCGAGGCGCAGGCCCTGCAACAGGCCGAGGCACAATTCGGCACCACTTCGCTAGCCGCATTGCGCGCTATCCCGGCCGAGGAAATCCACGCCAAGCTGCGCGGCGCTGGCATGATCGTGGACGGGCATATCATCCCCGAAGACGTCTCCATCGCGGTCGCCAACAACCGGCAGAACCCGTGGGACGTGCTGGCCGGTTCGAACGAGGATGAAGGCAGCTTCACCGCCGCTTTCGGCCCTCCCGCCACGCTCGCCAGCTGGTTGCAGGGCGAAGCCATGCGCTATGGTGCCCATGTGGAACTGGGCCGCGCGGCCTATCCTGCCAGCACCGATGCCGAGGCTGCCGCGCAATCGGTGCGTCCCTTCTCCGATGCGATGACCTGGCATATGCGCCAGTTCGCCGATGCGCAGGCGCGGCTGGGCCGGGGCGCCTACCTCTATTACTTCACGCATGATCCGCTCTATGACCCTGACCGGGCCGATCTGGGTGCGGCGCATACGGGCGAGATTCCCTATGTGTTCAACAATCTGTGCGCACCCCGCACCTTCCCCGGCGGATCGTCGGTGGAACTGATGTGCGGCAACCCGCGCGAGGAAGGCTTTGCCGATCAGGTCTCGCAATATTGGGTGAACTTTGCCGCCACCGGCAATCCCAACGGAGCGGGCTTGCCGCATTGGCCGGCTGCGGGTGAAACCCCGCGCGGCGCGGTGATGCGTCTGGATGCCGATGGATCGGCGGTGGGGCCGTGGCTGACACCGGAACAGGACGCGCTGTATCAGGCGCTGTTCCAGGACCGCGTGGCAGGCCCGCTGGGCATCGCCGCAGGGAACTGACGCCCGGACAATTCCCCCTCCTGCCCCCCTTGCGCTGCGTCCCGCATGATCCATAGTAGCGGTAAGCAGAAAACTGCGAGGGAGAGGGGAGAATGCCGTTTTACAAGGGAGGCCTGTGGGCCTCTGCCGCTGCCTTTGGTCTGGCAGGCTTGGCCACCGCCAACGCGCAAGGCACTGCGCCAGCCGCCACCGGCTTTGCCGAGCAGGTGCAACAGGGCCGCGCGCTCTATGCCGCCAATTGCGCCGCCTGCCATGGCGAGACGCTGGCGGGCGGGCAATTTGCCGGGGCATTGAAAGGGCCGGTCTTCCTGTCGAGCTGGGGCGAAGTCCCGGTGGGCGATCTGGAACGCTATATCCGCACCTCGATGCCGCCCGGCGGCGGCGGGCGGATGGGGGATGCGGCCTACGCCGCGCTCACTGCGCTGATCGTGCACGAAAACGGGGCTGCGCTGGATGTGCCGGTGACGCGCGATCTGGCGCTGGCCATGCCCCCTGCCCCGCCGCCGGAGGTGCGCAATGCGCTGGGCATTGGCGGCATTTCGGCCAACCACCCCATCCCCGCCAGCCCGCCGCCGGTGGACCGCTTCGCCAATTACACCCCGCTCACGGCAGAGCAGCTCGCCAATCCCGAACCGCACAATTGGCTGGCGTGGCGGCGCGGGCATGACGGGCACGGATTCTCGCCACTCGACCAGATTACCACCGCCAATGTCAGCCGCCTCAATGTCGCCTGGGCGCAGGCATTGCCCGCCGGGCCGACCATGAACGAACCGCTGGTGCGTGACGGGGTGCTGTATGTCTTTGGCTTTGGTGACGAGGTGTTCGCCTTTGACGCGGCCAATGGCCGCCCGCTGTGGCGCTATCAGCGGCAATTGCCCGATGGCACCAATGTATTGTCCAAAAAGACGATGGCGCTGTGGGATGACAAGCTGATCATCGCCACATCCGATCTGCATCTGATGGCGCTGGATGCGCGCACGGGCCGCCCGGTCTGGGATGTGCGAATGGTGGATAATCCCGATCAATTGCGCAGCAATGGCGGGCCGATGGTGGCCGACGGGGTGGTGATGGCAGGCCTTGCCACGCAGCGCCCCGGCGGCGGGCTGATCGTGGCGGTGGATGCGGCCACGGGCGAACATCTGTGGACCTTCGAAACCGTGGCCAAGACCGGCACGCGGGGCGGCGACAGCTGGAACGGCGTGCCCGATGCCGAGCGGCGCGGCGGCTCGGTCTGGACCAGCGGCACCTATGATGCGGTGAACGGCCTTGCTTTGTGGGGCGTGGCGCAGACATACGACACCGGCCCGCAGCGCGACCGCATCCCCGGCGGCAATAATGACGGGCTGTTCACCAATTCCACCCTCGCCTTCCGCCCGCGCACAGGCGAGCTGGTCTGGTATTTCCAGCACATGGCGAACGACCAGTATGACCTCGACTGGGTGTTCGAGCGTGTCGTGGGCACGCTTACCCTGAACGGGCAGGAACGGCGCGTGGTGATGACGGGGGGCAAGGAGGGGCTGTTCGACACGCTCGATGCGGCGACCGGGCAATATATCTCGACCGCCGATCTCGGCTATCAGGATTTCATCATCGCCATCGACCCGGTGACCGGCCGCAAGACACCCGATCCGAACTTGCTGCCCGGCCGCGATCAGCCCGCGCGCTTCATGTGCCCGCACGCGGGCGGTGGCCGCAACTGGAGCCCCACCGCCTTTGACCAGGCCACGGGGCGCCTGTTCGTCAACTCGCGCGATACCTGCATGGAAGTTGTGCCCAACCAGGAAGGCGGCTTTCTGTCGAGCGGGGTGGACATCTACTATTCCGCGCGTCCCGACAGCGACGGGAATTACGGCCTGTTGCAGGCGCTCGACATGGCGAGCGGCGAGATCGTGTGGGAACACCGCCGCCGCGCGCCTTACGATGTGGGGATGCTGGCCACCGCAGGCGGCCTGCTGTTTACAGGGGCCATGGACCGCGAATTTCTGGCCTATGATCAGGCCACCGGGCGGCAATTGTGGCGCACGGGCCTGACCGGCGTGCCCAATGCCAGCCCCATCACCTATGCCGTGGACGGGCGGCAATATGTGGCGGTGGTGACGGGCATGGGCAATCCGCTGGCCTTTGGCCTGCCCAACTTCACCCCGGAACTGCCGCTGCCGCCGGTCAATTCGGCCAGCATCACTGTTTTTGCACTGGATGATGCGGAATAGCGCAAACGAAAAGGGCCGCCCTGCTGGGGCGGCCCTTGGTTCCGGGAGTCCGGCCCAAACCGGAGCTGCGATCAGAAGCCGGTTTCGGGCAGATAGATGCCCAGCGTGAAGCCGATCGCGCGGCCGCAGAACACGATCACCAGCCACATGAGAATCGACAGCAGGCCGGCCACCTTCACCGCCGTGGGGGGGCTGGTCGCGTTGTCCCACTGATCCACCGTCTTGTAGGTGACGAAGTGGAAGATCAGCATATTGAGGCCCGCCAGCGCCATGATCCCCATCTTCGTCAGGAAGAACGGATTGACCATGTAGGTGCTCGCCTTGCTGGCGAACAGCAGCGTGCCGGTGATGGCCGCGGTGACAAAGCCGATCCAGGTCCATTTCAGCGTATCATTCGACATCCGGGTAATCGGCACATTGGTGGACGCGAGGCCCAGCATACGCAGATCCATGATGGCGATCGTGCCGAACACGGTGACCAGCGCGATCACGTGGACCGTTTCGATCATGGGGAAGGCCCACAGGCTTTCGGCAATGCCGATGCCCAGCGGCGAATATTCGATCGCCTGCCAGATATTGGTCGGTTCAGGATACATGATTTTCTACTCCCCCCTCAAACCGGAACATAAGCGATCCAGCGACCGCACAGCATGATGAAGCACCACAGCACGACCAGCGCGATGCCGGTGGTGCGCGTTCCGGAACTGGCGACATACGCGTCACCTGCGGCAATCGCCTTGGCCTTCACCGCCTTCTGGAAGCTGATCGACAGCACCATGGCCACCGCCAGCAGCACCATCTTGATCCAGAACACGGCATTCACCATGTTGCGGATCGGTTCGGCGGTGATCATCAGCAGACCGCTGATCACGATGCCCGCCAGACCCCACCACATCCACGGAAGATAGCGCGCGGCATTGGCCGAGATGGAGAGCGTGGTGCCCGCCTTTTCGTTCACCCGCAGCGTCAGCATCAGCAGCGAGGCAAAGGCCAGCGCGATCGAGACGATGTGAATCACCTGCGCGATCGGCACGTTCCAGAAGTTTTCGACCATGAACAGGCTGAGCGACGTTTCGGTCAGCCAGAACGAGAAGTCGAGGAGGAAGGTCGTCCTCAACCAGTCCGTCATATTGAATAGCAAATCCAGCATCTCACCGGGCTCCCACGCGTGTTCTCTCTGGCTTGCCGGGCGTGATTGTCTTGCGGCGCCCGTTCAAACCCCCTCAAACGTTGACTATGCCCGGACCATTGCTGGCATTCCGGGGGCCAAACCTTGATTTGGCGCAAATCCCGCTACCGATTCTCGGGCCGGTCGCCAAGCCCCGCCGTGCAGGCGAGACCAATCGCGACAATTTGTCACAAAGTGTGGCTCGACTTTCGCGCGCGCATTTTCCAACGCTTTTCGAGTGGAAAAACGGCCGTGGCAGTGCGGTTTTCGGGTGCCGGATTAGTCGGCCCCAAAGGCGCACAGGCCATTGTCAAAGTCTGGATGCGCCTTTAGGACAGAATCAACAAAATCAGGCAGCGCGCCTTCGTGCAAATGCCTGATGTGCGGTGGTTCCGTGAAAGTCTGGGGCGGGAGTGGAGTTTGATGCGCAAGGCAGCACGCCTTTTGATTGCGGCAATGTTGGCTTCGGCAGGTGCAACGGCCGGGCTGGCGCAGGAATCGATTCCGGCCGGCGACTGGCCGACGATCAACCGTGACCTTGCCACTACCCGCTATTCCCCGCTGACCGAAATCACCCGCGCCAATGTGGGCCAGCTGCGGCAGGCATGGACCTATAATCTGCGCGCCTTCAACACTGCGGTTCCGCTGGTGGTGAACGGACGTATGTATATCACCGCGCAAAACCGCGTCGTGGCGCTCGATGCGGCCACGGGTGCGGAAATCTGGGTGCACGAGGCGCCTGCTTCCGAACAGGCCGCAGGCGGCATGGGCGGCGGCGGCTATTCGGGCCGCGGGCTTGGCTATTGGCCGGGACAAGCGGGCATGGGGCCGCGCATCTATGTCATGCGTTCGAACCTGATGGTGGCGCTCGACGCGGCAACCGGCCAGCTGGTGGAAAGCTTTGGCGAAGGCGGGATGGTGAATGTCGGCGTGCCCTTTGGCGGCGTGCCCACGATTCACGGCAATGTCGCGGTCATCGGCGCGGCCAGCCTGGAAAATCCGCGGGGCGCGCCGGGCAATCCGCGCGCGTTCGATGTCATCACCGGCGCGAAGCTGTGGGAATTCGACACCACGCCCGATCACGGCCAATTGGGCGGCGACACCTGGGGTGTGGACGGCGCGCGCGATCGCGGCGGCACCAATATGTGGGGCTTTGCCGCCACGGTGGATGCAAGCACCGACACGGTCTATCTGCCGATTGCGGGCCCGGCGCACAACTATTACGGCGGCGACCGCCCCGGCTCCAACCTGTTTGGCAATTCGGTTGTCGCGGTGGATCTGCGCACCGGCGCCTACAAGTGGCATTTCCAGACGGTGCACCACGATCTGTGGGACATCGATATGTCCAATTCCGGCCCGCTGATCCCGGTCAACGGCCCCAACGGCCCCCAGCGCGCGATTGCCAATATCGGCAAGTCCAGCCTGTTCTTCCTGCTCGATTCCACCACCGGTGAACCGGTGCATCCCGTGGAGGAAATGCCGGTGCCGCGCGGCGATGTGCCGGGCGAATATTACCACCCGACCCAGCCAATCCCGCAGGTGACCCCGCCGCTCAGCCGCGTCAGCCTGACTTACGATGATATCGTGACGGCCGAGGATACCAACGAAGCGCACGCGGCGGCGTGCCGGGCCATGTGGGACCGTGCGGGCGGCTATCTCAATTTCGGCATCTACACCCCGTTCCACTACCGCGCAGAAGGCGCGCCGGTGCGTTCGACCATACAGCTTCCGGGCGGGACGGGCGGCGTGAACTGGGGTGGCCCGGCAGCCGATCCCACCACCGGCATCGTCTATGTCAACGCGCAGGACACCTCGCTGGTGGGCTGGGTCGAGCGCGTGCAGGGCGACCGGCCCTACAGCTTCGACGCCACCTCTGCCCCGCCCTATGACCGGGCGAGCGTGGACGGCAAGGGGCCGTTCTTCAGCTTTTCCGCCCCGCTGGGCGGCGAATATGACGCGAACGGCCGGCCGGTGGGCGTGTCTGCGCCCTGCTATCGCCCGCCGTGGAGCCGTTTGACCGCGGTCAACGCCAATACCGGCGAAATCCTGTGGGCTGTGCCTCTGGGAATTTACGAGAGCCAGCCCGAAGGCAAGCAATTGCTCGGCAATTCGGGCAGCGCCGGTCCCACCGTGACAGCGGGCGGCCTTGTGTTTGTGGGTGCGACAAACGACCGGCGTTTTCGGGCCTTTGATTCTGCCACCGGCGCCCAGTTGTGGGAAGCGGTGCTGAACGGTAATGCCAATGCCAATCCGATGACCTATCGGGGAAGCGACGGCAAACAATATGTCGCGATCAACGCCAGTGGCGTTATCACGGTCTATTCGCTTTGAACCATTTGCATACAGGAGAGGTTATGCGGGGGATTACAAAATTTTCGACGGCAGTAGCGGCTGCGGCCCTGCTTGCGTTCAGCCACGTACCGGCGCAGGCGCAGGCCGGTGCTTCGATGGAACGCATTGACGGCAAGCCGAACCTGAACGGCGTGTGGCAGGTGATGAACACCGCCAACTGGAATCTGGAGCCGCACAGCGCGGGCCCGAACCCGGTGGCTGACCGTCTGGTTGGCGCCATCGGCGCGATCCCGGCTGGCCTTGGTGTCGTGGACGGGGGCGAAATCCCCTATCTGCCCGAAGCGCGCGAGCGGCTGGAACGCCACCGCGCCAATCTGATCCGCCACGATCCGGAAGCCGCGTGCTATCTGCCGGGCATTCCGCGCGCGACCTATATGCCCTATCCGTTCCAGATCATTCAGGGCAATAATGACGACATCCTGATGGCCTATGAATATGCCTCGGCCAACCGGGTGATCCATATGCAGGAAGTCGGCATCCCGCCGATCGACACCTGGATGGGCACGTCCTATGGCCAGTGGGAAGGCGACACGCTAGTTGTCACCACGCTGGCGCTGGGGCCGGGCCTGGTGAAGCTGCCTGCCGGTGAAATGGTGGAAGGCGTCACCTGGCTCGACCGCGCGGGTAACTATCTGACTAACCACGCAACCGTGGTGGAACGCTTTACCCTGATGGGCCCGAACCACATCGATTATGTCGCCACGGTGGATGATCCCACGATCTATTCGCGCCCCTGGACTATCCGGATGCCGATCTATCGCCGCATGGAGCCGAATGCACAGTTGCTTGAATTCAAGTGCGTGCCGTTCTCTGAACATCTGCTTTACGGCGACTTAATCGAGGGCCAATGACAAGGGTGGTAACCCACACTTGTCGGAGTCCCGCAAGACTTCACGAATCGTGAAACACAAGGAGTTACACGCCATGCAACTGAAGAAGCTCAGCATCGCCGCGATCGGTGCCGTGCTCGCGGTGACCGGTGTGGGGGCTGCCGCCCACCACTCGTTCGCCACCGAGTTTGATCGCAACCGCCCCATCCGCCTTGAAGGCAAGGTTGTGATGTTCGAGTGGGTGAACCCCCACTCCTGGATCCACATCGACGTGAACCGCAACGGCCGTGTCGAACGCTGGCGCGTGGAAGGCGGCGCTCCGTCCGCCCTGCTGCGCCGCGGCTGGAACAGGAACTCGCTGCCGGCCGGCACCGACATCATCGTGGACGCCTTCCAGGCCCGCGACGGTGACACCCGCGCCTCGGCTGCGGAAATCCGCTTCCCCAACGGGCGCGAGCTCTCGCTCGGCAACCCGACCACGGAAGCCGTTGCCGCTGCCGCTCGCCGCGCACAGGGCAACTAAGACACGGCAAGCGCCACGGCTGGCACGCCCGCAAGCGCGCCTGCCACGGCAAATGTCCGCACAAGCGGGGGTTCCGAAAGGAGCCCCCGTTTTGTTTTGGGCGTGGCGGCGTTGCTGCCTTGCCACTTTGCATCAGCGGCGCGATAACCTCCTGAAATTGGAGGGAGGATCATCGTGACCCGTTTTGGCGCAGCCGTTCTCGGCGCATTTGCCTTTGCCATGCTGGCATCCTCGCAAGCCCTCGCGCAGGACAGCACGGCGCCGGCATCCTGCCTGCCGCAGGGCCAGTGGGCGCAGCCGGATTACCGTTCGGTCGAGCAACTGGCCGATGGGCGCGTGACATTCAGGCTCTGCGCACCCGATGCGGCAAGCGTAAAGCTGATCAGCAACGACATTGCGCAAGTGCCGCTTGGCCCCAATGGGGGCCTGCCCATGCAGCGCGACGAATCCGGATTGTGGCACGTGACCACGGCAGAGCCGGTTCCTGCGGACAATTACCGTTATAATTTTCTGGTCAATGGCGCGCGCGTGCCCGATCCGCTTGCCACCACCTTCAGCCGCGAGCGGACGGGTATCAACTCCACGGTCGATCTGGAAGGGCCAGAGGGGGATTTCCAGCGCTGGCACGCCAATGTGCCGCATGGATCGGTCAGCATGATCGAATACTGGTCTGCCCCGCTGGGGACAAAGCGCAGCGCCTATGTCTACACGCCGCCCGGCTACATGAACGGAACAGCGCGCTATCCGGTTCTCTACCTCGTGCACGGCGCGGGCGATTCGGCGGACAGCTGGACGCAGGTGGGCCATGCGCACAACATCATCGACAATCTGCTGGCCGCCGGCCGCGCGCAGCCGCTGATCGTGGTCATGCCCTTTGGCCACACGCCCCAGCGCGCCGATGCCCCGCTGGAAGCGATGCTGGCCAATGCCGATTTCGGGGCCGATCTGCACGATGCGCTGATCCCGCATATCGATGCCACTTTCCGCACAATTGCCGATGCCGATCACCGCGCCATGGCAGGCCTTTCCATGGGCGGCGCACATACGATCCGCCACGGGCTGACCCGGCCCGATGTGTTCAGCCGGCTGGGCATATTTTCAATGGGGCTTGGGATGGGCCGCGATGACGTGGCTGATTACCGGACGCGCCACGATGCCGTGCTGCGCCAGTCGGCGCGCGAAATGCGGCTGGTCTATTACGCCATGGGCGTGGACGATTTCCTGTATGGCACCGTTGCCCCAACCCGCGCCCTGCTCGACGCATACGGCATCGCGCATCATTACAACGAAAGCGATGGCGGCCACACCTGGATCAACTGGCGGCGCTATCTGGCGGATTTCGTGCCGCGGCTTGACTGGGGCGATTAACGCACCAGCCGCTGCAGGCGAGGCCGCACGGCCAGAAAGCGCAGATAAAGCCATTCCAGCGCGCGCAGCACTGTTCGGTTGCGGGCGATGAGGCCCAGCGGCCGCAGCAGCGGAATGGCGCGCCACATGGCGGCAAAGGCCGCCGCACCGCTGAGCAACTGGCCGTTCTCCAGCGCATGAAAACGCGCGAGCAGCTCGGCCTGCGACACCGGACACTGCGCGTGGTCGGCGGTGACGATGTCGATGAAGTCGATGGCTCCGCGCCGATCGAGCTTGCGCATCAGGGAAATTTCGCGGCGGCAAAGCGGGCAGGCTCCATCATGCCAGACGACAAGGCGATGTCCCTGCAAACTGCCAAGCGGTCTGCCCTGCCCTGTGCCGTTCATCCGTGCCGTCTCGATCCGACCTGCTGTGGGGTTGTGGGGCATCGCAGCCGGACGGGTGGGATGGAGGACGCGGAACGTGAGGGGGGAAGGGTGAGGTTCCGCGACAGATCCGGCTGCGATGCAGATGCGGTATGCACCCAAAGCCCGCCACAAAATACATGGACCTTGGCCCATGCTGCCAAAGCCGGTGCCAAGGCTGCGCATAAAGGGGAAGTTAGATGCCTGCTTCCACGGCAAGGCGGATCATGTCGGCCGATGTCTGCACGCCCAGCTTTTCCATGGCGATGCCGCGGTGCATCTTCACGGTCTTTTCCGACAGGCCCAGTTCCCAGGCGATCTGCTTGTTCCTGAGGCCTCTGGCGACCAGTTGCAGCACTTCCAGCTGGCGGGGCGAAAGTTCGCGCACCTTGGCCGCAGCACGCGCGCGGCGCACATTGCTGGGGCCGTTCGCATCCTCTGGCAATTCGACCTGCGAACCGAGGAAGTAGGTCAGTTCCTCTTCCTCATCAAAGATCGGCGCCACCAGCACCGCATTGCGGAAGGGTGTGCCATCCTTCTTGTAATTGAGGATCTCCACCATCACCGGCTTCTTGTCGCGCACACCCTGGCGAATGGCATCGGACAGCCACGGCTCCGTCTGCGGGCCGGAAAGGAAACGGCAATTGCGGCCCAGAATTTCTTCCGGGCCATAGCCGGTCAGATCGATAAACGCCTGATTGCAGGCCACAATCGGATTGTCTGCCATGCGCGGATTGCTGATGACCGAGGCAATCGGCGATGCCTTGATAAGATCCTCGACCCAAGGGTCAGGCTGAATGTCAAGCTCGCGTCCCACATCCTTAATGTAGGGAAAGCTTTGTTGCTTTGCCAGTCCCCTCACGCAACTTCCGGGCAAAGTTTTGCACCCCGAAGACAAACTTTCTTCGCGCAGCCTACTTCTGGCTCTAGGGGGACGCCGCGCAGCACCGCGATCGCGGGGACAAGGCTGCATCACAAGAATAGAACAGGCATCGCACCATGACCCGATTTTCCGCACCCCGCCCCCTTGCCGCGCTCGCTCTGGCTGCTGCGACAACCGCCTTGCCCGGATCGCCCGCGCAGGCAACCGACGGCTATTTCCTGAACGGTATTGGCGCCAAGGCAAAGGGCATGGGCGGCGTGGCGATTGCGCTGCCGCAGGATGCCCTTTCGCCTGCCAGCAACCCGGCATCCGCCACCGTGCTCGACAAGCGGGTGGATTTCGGCGTGGAAATCTTCATCCCCGATCGCGGGGCCAGCATTTCGGGCAATGGCGCGGGGCTGAACGGGGACTATTCGGGCAACGGCGCCAACCCCTTCATCCTGCCCGAATTCGGCTATGTCCGGCAATTGTCCGATCGCGTGGCCTTCGCGCTGACGATCAACGGCAATGGGGGCATGAACACGGAATACAAGACCAATCCCTTTGCCAGTTTCGGCGCGACCGGCCCGGCGGGCGTGGATCTGAAGCAGGTGTTCATCTCGCCCACGCTGGCAGCGGAGTTTGCGCCCGGCCATTCCTTCGGCATTGCCCCCATCTTGCTGGTGCAGGGCTTCCGGATGCAGGGCGTGCAGCCTTTTGCCGCGGCATCTTCCGCGCCGGGCAGCTTTACCAATCGCGGCACCGACTGGTCGGTCGGCGGCGGGCTTCGCGTCGGCTATCTGGGCCAGCTTTCGGATGCGATTTCGATCGGCGCGTTCTACCAGTCACGGATCGAGGCGAAGCATTTTGACAAATATGCCGGCCTGTTCGCGCAGGGCGGCGGGTTTGACGTGCCCGAAAGCTATGGCGCGGGGATCGGCCTGAAGCCACTGCCGGGCGTGATGCTGGGCGTGGATGTGAAGCGGATCGAATATTCCGAGGTGCAGTCGGTGGGCAATCCGCTGGCCCCGCTGTTCGGCGGCACGCCCTTTGGCGCGGAAGGCGGCCCCGGCTTTGGCTGGCGCGATGTGACTGTGTTCAAGGTGGGGGCGAGTGTGGACGCCACGGACAGCCTGACTTTGCGCGCAGGCTATGGCCGGTCGGACAACCCGGTGCCGCAGTCCGAGACCTTCCTCAACATCCTGGCGCCCGGCGTGGTGCAGGATCACTTCACCGTGGGCGCGACGGTGAAGATCGGCGGCGGGCGGGAAATCACCGCCTTTGCCATGCGCGCGCCCACCAATGTGGTGGAAGGCGCAGGCTCGATCCCCCTGCCTTATGGCGGCGGGGAAGCCGATATCCGCCTTGCCGAAACCAGTTTCGGCCTGTCCTTCGGCTGGGGGTTCTGACCCCCAGCCGCAAGGCGCTTAGCCGAAATCGACCGGATAGGGCTTCAGCTCGCCGCTGGCATAGCGCTGCTCCAGCCCCGGAGTGCCGTTTTCCATCACCATCAGCATGGCGCGCTTGGGCGCAAAGCCCTGGTGACGGATATCGGCGGGCATGGCGCAGACATCGCCGGGCCGCATCACCACGCGCCCGCGCGGCGCGCCCGATTCCTTGTCCGCGATCGACCAGTGAATCTCGTCGGTCAGCTGGATGAACCATTCGTTGCGGTCATTGCCGTGGATGACGGGGAGCATATGCTCCTCGCTGGTCACGCAGCAGATATTGGCGCGCGTGACCGCGCTGATCGACGGATTCCAGGTGACGTCCGAGCGGGCGATATGCTCGAACAGGTTGATCGCGTGGAGCTGTCCTTCGAAGCCGGGCGCACATTCGATATCGGGCGCATCATATTCCAGATCGGCAAAGGCGCGGTTGACCGGGTGGCCGGTGGCGTCCGAACGCACCGGCTTGTCGCCGGGCAGGCCCAGCATCCGGTCGGCCGCGATGAAGGCGCGCAGCAGCGGATCGGTGCGCTCCCTCCCCTTGGAACCAATCGGGCTGCCCGTTTCCAGCGGCGCGTTGAGCGGATCGTAGCCTTCCGAAATCCAGTCGCGGCTGATCGCCTCGAAGGCCTCGCTCACCGCATCGGCGGTGAAGGTTTCGAGGTGATCGATCCCCGCCTCGCGGTATCCCTTGTCATAGGAGCCGGCGAAGATGTCCACGGTGCCGTAATGGTTGGTGGTGCCGAAGATGTCGTCGAAGAAGATCCAGCCGTAGAAAAAGCCCCAGCCGATATCGCGCACCATCGCCCGCAGGAAACGGTCCACTTCGATGATATGGCTGCCCTTGGGCCAGCTGACATGGGCGAAATATTCATCCCGCCGGAAGGTGAAGCTGCCAAGGCGAAAGGCGGTGTAGCCGGTGGCGGGATCGGTGGAAAGGCGCTCCACCCGCGCGTCCAGAACGCTCATTGCGCCGCCTCCGTCTTGAGGGTGCAGATTTGCGCCCAGCGCTTGACCGTCTCTGGCCCGTCCATCGTCTGCATGATCGCAACAGAGGGGCGACCTGCGCGCATCTGGTAAGCCGCGCCCCTGGGCAGCAGCACCTGGTGCCCCTTGCGTGCCACCACGCGGCCCATCACCGCGCCATTGGGCGCACCGCCCAGCCGCACCGCGCCGCCTGCATGGGCGGGTATCTGGTCATCCTGCAACTGGACAAAGTGGAACGCGATCTCGCCATCCATCACAATCGCGAATTCGTCATGCGGGGCCGCATACCAGGGCGATTCCCCCTCGGCCCGCACCGCTTCGGCCACATATTCGAGGTTCTGCACCACGGCCACGCGTTCATACGAGGCGGACATTCCGGCCACTTCGAACACGTTGGAAAAGGCGTATTTGCGAAGGTCATCGTTCAGCGCGATCGTGCCCTTTTCATAGGCATCGAGCGCACCGGTGCGCGTGGTATAGGCCATGGGCATCCTCTCCCCGCCGGACGCTTGTGCTTATCTCGCCTCTGCGGGCGTCTTTCCGGCTGGCACGATGCTATCACCGCACGCACGCCGTGCAACAGCGATGTTGACCGCGCGCGCGCCGCGCGACAGGGTTGCGCCGAAATAAGAATGATCGGGGGGAATGCAGCCATGAAGATCGACACGCGCTTCTACATCGATGGGCAGTGGACGGACCGCCCCGATGCGCCGCGCCTTGCCGTTTGCAACCCCGCGACAGAGGAAGTGATTGGCGAAATCGCGGCCGGCAGCGCGGCCGATGTGGATCTGGCGGTGACGGCCGCGACGCGCGCCTTTGCCGGCTATGCGCGCAGCAACAAGGCCGTGCGCCTCGCGCTGCTTTCGCGCATCTGCGACTTGCTGGAAGAACGCGCCGAACTGTTCGCGCAGGCGATCACGGCGGAAATGGGCGCGGCCATCACCTTTTCGCGCGGCGGACAGGTGCATTTCGGCATCGAACACGTGCGCGTGATGCTGGACGTGCTGAGGCACTATCAATTCCAGACACAGGTGAACGGCATTTATGTGCAGCGCGAGCCGATTGGCGTGTGCGCGCTGATCACGCCGTGGAACTGGCCGCTTTACCAGATCACCGCCAAGGTGGCGCCCGCGCTGGCGGCAGGGTGCACCGTGGTGCTGAAGCCGAGCGAGCTGTCACCTTTCAGCGCGCTGCTGTTTGCCCAGGTGATGCATGATGCCGGAACGCCGCCGGGTGTGTTCAATCTGGTGAACGGAACAGGCGAGGCGGTGGGCGCTGCGATGGCGAGCCACCCCAAGGTGGATATGGTGTCCTTCACCGGCTCCACCCGCGCGGGCGTGCTGGTGGCGCAGGCCGCCGCGCCCACGATCAAGCGCGTGGTGCAGGAACTGGGCGGCAAATCGCCCAATGTGTTCCTGCCCGATGCCGATTTCGCTGCTGCCGTGCCCAAGGGGATTCTGGGCGCGATGCGCAATGTCGGGCAATCCTGCGCCGCCCCCACCCGCCTTGTGGTGCCCCGCGCAAGGCTGGCCGAGGTGGAAGCGCTGGCGGCGGAAACCGCCGGGTCCATCGTGGTCGGCGATCCGCTGGACGATGCCTGCATGATCGGCCCGCTGGCCAATGCGGCGCAATTTGCCAAGGTGCAGGAGCTTATTCAGGCCGGGATCGACGAAGGTGCCAAGCTGGTTTGCGGCGGCACGGGCCGGCCCGCGGGCCTCAATCGCGGCTTCTTTGCGCGGCCCACCGTGTTTTCCGATGTGACGCCCGAAATGCGCGTGGCGCAGGAGGAGATATTCGGCCCGGTGGTGGTGATCCAGCCTTACGAGGACGAGGAGGATGCCGTGCGCATCGCCAACGCCACGGTCTATGGCCTGTCCAGCCATGTCCAGTCCGCCGATCAGGACGCCGCGCGGCGTGTGGCCGGGCGCATCCGCGCGGGGCAGGTGCATATCAATTTCCCGGCGTGGTCAGGCTATGCGCCGTTTGGCGGCTATAAGCAAAGCGGCAATGGCCGCGAATACGGCGTGTTCGGGCTGGAGGAATATTGCGAGGTGAAAGCCATTCTGGGCTATTGATCCCGCGCCGGTTGACCGGATTGCCAAGCGGGCCGATAGGCAAACGCCATGCTTTCGCAGAAAACGCGCTATGCCATTCGGGCCATGCAGCATCTGGCCGACCGGTTCGGTCAGGGTCCGGTGCAACTGAGCGAGATTGCCGAGAAGCAGAATATTCCGGACAGATTCCTGACGGTGATCCTGTCCGAATTGGGGCGGCAGGGTCTGGTCGCCTCGCAGCGCGGGCGCGACGGGGGCTATTGGCTGGCGCTGTCGCCGATCGACATCACCTATGGCGACCTGATCCGCATCATGCGCGGATCCTTGGCGCTGGTGCCCTGCGCCAGTCGCTATGCGCACGAGAAATGCAAGAATTGCCTGGAAGAAGGCGAGTGCCGCACACGTGCCCTGATGCTGGAGGTTCGTGACCGCACGGCAGAGCTGCTGGACGGCATCCGCCTGTCCGACCGGATTGATCCGGTGCCGCCATTCACCGATCACAGCATTGATAAATAGAAACCTTTCAGGCTGAGCCAAGCCAGCCTTTCGTCGCCAATGCGAAATCTTTGACCCCTGCCTTATTGTCAACAAAATCAGTTGAGATTAAGCCTCCTGCCGCGGCACGATGCCGCCCGAACAGGAGTTCCGCATGAGCAAGACCAGTGAACATGGCCCCGCCCCTGCGCAGGATGAGCGCCCGGACGGCCCCCTGGGCCTGGTGGCAAGCGTGGTCGAACGCATCCGCTTTGGCGCGGTGCAACTGACCATCCACGATGGCCGCATCACGCATGTGGATGTGACCGAACGGCGCCGCTTCGGCGCATAGAATTCGCACTCAACCCGCCCACACGGGCGCCAAACTACTCCCATCAATCAGCAGGGACAGCAGACCGGACCGCCGGATGCGCCTCTTCTTCGCGTGAAAGAGAGACAATGCATTCGCTTTACACCCGGCTTCTTCTGGCCGCCTCCCCCCTCGCCTTGGCTGTGCCAGTTGCTGCTTCCGCGCAGCAGATTGCCGATGACACGGCAGCACCCACCCCCATCAGCACGCTCGCCTCTGCCGCAACTGCGGGCGACGCCATCATCGTGACCGCGCGCCGCCGCGAAGAGACCGCGCAGGAAATACCGCTCGCGATCAGCGTGATCGGCGGCGATACGCTGGAGGAACTGGGCGCGTTCAACGTCCAGCGGCTGCAAGCGCTGACACCGGCACTCAATTTCTACTCCTCCAACCCCCGCAACACCGCGATCAACATCCGCGGCATCGGCGTGCCCTTTGGCCTGACGAATGACGGCTTCGATCAGGGCGTGGGCATCTATGTCGACGATGTCTATTTCGCGCGCATCGCCTCGGCCACGCTCGATTTCCTCGATGTGGCGCAGATCGAGGTGCTGCGCGGGCCGCAGGGCACGCTGTATGGCAAGAACACCACCGCAGGCGCGCTGAACATTACCACCCGCCGCCCGACCTTCAATTTCGAAGGCAGCGCCGAAGTCACGTTCGGCAATCTGGGGTTCAAGCAGGCCAAGGCGTCTGTTTCCGGCCCGCTGGCGGATGATCTTGCCGCGCGCCTTGCCATCTCCTCCACCAGCAGGCGCGGCACGATCTACAATGTGGCGACTGGCAATTACATCAACGAACAGGACAATCTGGGTCTGCGCGGGCAATTGCTGTGGGAACCATCGGACAACGTCGAAGTCCTGTTTGCCGCCGATTTCAGCCGCCAGAACCCCGAATGCTGCGCGCAGATCTATGTCCGCACCGGGCCCACGCAGCGTCCGCTCAACCGCCAGTATGAAGCGCTGGCCGCCGCACAAGGGTATCAGGTGGTGAGCACCAATCCGTTCGACCGGCTGACCGATGTGGATGCCCCGCTTAATGCCGGGAACGAGATTGGCGGCGCATCGGTGCGGGTGATCTGGGATACCGGCCCGGGCACCTTCACCTCGATCAGCGCCTATCGCTATTGGGACTGGCTGCCTGAAAACGACCGCGATTTCACCGGCCTGCCGATCAACACCGCGTCCAACAACCCCTCGCAGCAGAAACAGTGGACGCAGGAACTGCGCTATTCGCATACGGGCAGCGCCTACGATTTCCTGATTGGCGCATTCGCTTTCCATCAGGCTGTGCGCACACAAGGCCTGACGCGCTTTGGCCCGGCGGCGAGCCGCTGGCTTATCAACCCCTCGAACGCGCTGGCGAATGATCCGACCGTGCTCGATGGGCTGATCGCGAACAACGACATCCGCCTCGACAATACCAGCCTGGCTGCCTTCGGCCAGTTCAACTGGAAGCTGACCGACCGCTTCAGCATCCAGCCGGGCTTCCGCGTCAATTACGACAAGAAGGTGGGGTTGTATGAATCCGTCGTCACCAATGGCGATGGCGAGCTGGTCACCTTTGCCAGCACCGACCCGCGTGTGGTGCAGCAGCGCGGCGTTGCCGCCCCGCAGCGGTTCGAGCCGACCTTTTCGGACTGGAACTTCAGCTTTGAAATAACCGCCACTTACGAGCTGGCCGATGACATCCACAGCTACGCCACCTATGCCGAGACGTTCAAACCGGGCGGCGTGAACCTGAACGGCGTGCCGAATGATGCGGCCGGCAACCCCATTCTGGCGGCCGGATCGGTGAAGCCGGAATCGGTCACCCATTACGAAGCGGGCGTGAAATCGCAATTCTGGGACCGCCGGGTAACGCTGAATGTGGGCGCATTCCGCACCGATATTGCCGATTATCAGGCGCTGGTGGTCAATGGCCAGTTCGGGGTGCAGCGCGGCTACCTCGCCAATGCGGAGGCGGTGCGCACGCAAGGGTTCGAATGGGATCTGTCCGTCCGGCCCAGCAGCCGTTTCAACGCCTATGTCAGCGGATCGCATACCGACGCGACCTATCGCCGCTTCCCCGACGCGCCCTGCCCGCCGGAGCTTTCGGGCGGCGGCGCAGGCACGCCGATTGGCGCACCGGGGGCCCCCGGCACAAACAGCCCGGCCAATTGCGACATTTCGGGCCAGAGCCTGCCCGGCGTGTCGAAATGGGTGGTGTCGTACGGCGCAGAGGCCAACACGCCTGCCAGCCTGCTGGGCACCGAGGGCGAAATCTATGCAGGCGTCGATGCCAACACCCGCTCCAGCTTCTCATCCAACCCCACCCCATCTGCATACACGCAGGTGGCAGGCTACACGATCACCAATTTTCGTGTCGGCTATCGCAGCGACAACGGCTTCAATGTCTTTGCGTGGGCACGAAATGCCTTTGATACCAGGTATTTCGAACAACTTGCCGTGCCTTCGGGAAACACCGGTCTGATCGTGGGTCAGCCGGGCGATCCGCGCACTTACGGCCTCACACTTTCCACGACTTTCTGACCGAACCGAACCTTGAAAAGGGGACAACCTCATGTTCGAACTGGCTGACATAACGCTCTACCACATCCTGCCGTTCATCGCGGTCGGCTTTGCCGCCCAGATGATCGACGGGGCGCTGGGAATGGCCTTTGGCGTCATCACCCAGACATTGCTGGTGGCGGTGCTGGGCATCCCCCCTGCCACCGCATCGGCCAGTGTCCATTTGGTGGAAATGTTCACCACCGGCGCATCGGGTGCCAGCCACATCTGGCACCGCAATATCGACTGGGGTCTGTTCAAGCGCTTGGTGCCGTTCGGCATTCTGGGCGGGGTCACGGGGGCCTATGTGCTGTCCAATGTGGACGCATCGGTCGCCCGCCCGTTCGTCATGCTCTACCTCACCGGGATCGGCTTTTATCTGCTGGCAAAGGCGATCCGCCACTCCACCCCGCTTGTGAAGGATCCGCAATACACCGCCCCGCTGGCAACGGCGGGCGGGTTTCTCGATGCAGCCGGTGGCGGCGGCTGGGGGCCGGTGGTGACATCGAACCTGCTGGTTCAGGGCAGCGATCCGCGCAAGACCATCGGCACGGTCAATTCGGCCGAGTTCCTGATCACCACCGCCATTTCCATCGCCTTCATATCCACACTGGGCTTTGCCGCGTTTACCGTGGTGACGGTGGGCCTGATCATCGGCGGCGTGGCGGCCGCCCCGTGTGGCGCCATTATCGCCAAGCGGATCAATCCGCGCTGGCTGTTGCTGGCGGTGTCGATCGTGCTGATCGCGACCAGCAGCTACAGCATCACCCGCGTCTGGTCGATCTTCTGATCAAGCAAAGGGGCGCTGCCACCCATAGGGGTGACAGCGCCCTTTCGTGTTCAGGCAATCGGGCGATTACCGGCCAAAGCGCAGGCGCACGCCGGCGGTGACGACCGACTGGTCCAGTTCCACGCCCAGTGTGGCGGGCAGCAGATCAAGCCCGACCTTCGCATCCTTGAAGCGCGAGCGATAGGTATACTGGCTGAAGAAATCGGCATTCGGGCTGAGCGCCAGCGAAACACCGGCCATCGCCTGCCAGGCAAATCCGTCATCGCTGGCATCGGCCACGCCCACGCCCGACGGGCGATACGTCACATCGGTGTTCACATAGCCAAGGCCCGCGCCGAGATAGGGGGTCACGCCGCCGCCGGTGGGAATGTCATAGAACACATTGCCGAACACGCCGAGGTTCGACACATTGCCTTCCCCGTCCGCGATCACCGCGCCCACGGTGGGATTGTTCGCATTGGGCGCGCCACGGGTCAGCACCGCCACATCCAGGCCATCGATCACCGTGCCGCCCACGGTCAGGCCGCGATGGGTATCAATGCCGTTGCGGGTATAGGCCAGTTCGACTTCGGCGCGAAGGCCGCTGTCGGTGGCTACGCCCGCCACGCCCGACAGCGCAAGGCCGTTGTCGAACGAAGTGCGCCAGCCGAGCGATGTGCCCGCCGGGATCGCAGGCCAATTGGCGGTTGCGGGAACGGTCGCATCAAACTCGCCGCTATTGGCCGAATTCTGCGTGAAGGCGATACCGCCCGACACGCCAACATAGAAATCGTTGGCCTGAGCAGCCGCCGGAACGGCCAATGCCGCAAACGCCGCACCCGAAGCCAGGGCAATCCGCTGAAAACGCAAAGCAAACATCCTTACTACTCCTCTTTTCCATCCAAGAATGAGACGTAGATGAGGGCGCATAACCTTGGTTCAACACCGCAAAAAGTCCGCCTTGAGGCCATCTGGCTGCCTGACTGTTGCAGTTGCGCAACGCTTTTCGCTGCCAAGGCCGGGACATCTGCCATGCGTTCCGCTTGACGCCGATCAAGGGCACCAATGCATCCTTTTGCGAATGTCCCGCAGGCATACCATGCGTGCAACGGTGTCGACGCATCATCCGCTAAGGATGCCTTGCGGGATGGCGGCCGATCGGTGAGACTGGGCATTTGCAACAGACTGGTTGAGGCACGGCGCGGCAGATGGGGGAGAGAATATGCAGGACGGGCCAAGCTACACGGAACTCTTCACGCAGCGCGGCTCCAGCTATGATCAGGCCATGCTGGCCTGGCCGCAGGCCCGCGCGCAGGAATTTGCGCAGGTTATTGCCGCTGCGGGCGTGACGCCCGGCATGACCGTGGCCGATGTGCCCGCCGGCGGCGGCTATCTGCGCGGCTTTCTTCCCGCAGGGTGCCGCTGGATCGGGCACGAACCCTGCGCCGATTTCACCAATCACCGCACCGGCGCTGCCGAAGCGGCCCGCCCGCTGCTTCCCCTGCCCTTTGCAGATGACGAAGCGGATGCCGCAATCAGCCTTGCCGGGGTGCATCACCTGGCCGACAAGCGCGATCTGTTTGCCGACATACGGCGCATAACCCGGCCCGGCGGGAAATTTGCCCTGTCCGATGTGGCGCGCGGCACGCCGACCGCGCATTTCCTTGATGGCTTTGTGGGCGATTACAACAGCACCGGGCACGAGGGCGAGTTTCTGGACGATTCCACGCTGGCTGAGCTGGAGCAAGCGGGCTGGCGTATTCTGTCGGCCGAATTGCGGCATTTCCATTGGGTCTTTCCCGATCGGGCCGCCATGGCCGGCTTCTGCCGCCGCCTGTTCGATATCTGCAAGACCGATGCCGACCACGTGGCGCAAGCGCTGGAAACCGGCCCCGGAACCGACCGGCTGCCCGGCGGTGCGCTTGGCTTGCGCTGGTCGCTGATGACGATTGTCAGCGAGAATGCCCTGTGACGGCTGAGGAGGCAGCCCAATCGCCGACGTGGGCACTGCGAAAGAACCCGCGCAGCGCACTGGGCTATGCCTATGGCAGCTTTTACCCCACGCTCCTGATCGAACTGACCGGCGCGGAGATACCGATTGCCGCACGGCAAAAGGCAGAAGCGGGCCTGTTGCGGCTGCTGCCCGCGCTGGCCGGGCACTGGCCCCGCAGGAGCGTAGCGAGCGAGGCGGCGCCTGCCGAGGCAGCGCACACCATCGACTGGTGGCTGGCGCTGGTGGACGCGGTACAGCAAGGGTGCGGCCTGCCCGTGTTCGAACTGGCGCGCGTTCTGGAGAGCGCAGGCGAAAGCTGGCGCTGCGCAGTACCCACCATGCCGCGCAGCATCGCCCCGCTGGCGCAAGTGATTGGCGGCCTGCTGAGGCTCATCCCTTCGCTGATCGACGGCCCGCTCAACATGGCGCTGCAAACCGAGGTAGCGCGGCTGTACACCGCCCTTGGCACTACCGGGCCGCACCTCAGCAATGTGCCCCGCGTCATGCGTGCCGCGCATGATCTGGGAATTCCCTTCCGCGAATTGCCCGGCCAGTTCCTGCAATTTGGCGACGGGGCGAAGGCGCGCTGGCTGGACAGCACCTTCACCGATGCCACGCCCTATATCTCCACCCAGCTGGCGCGCGACAAGATGCAGTCCGCCGCCATTTTGCGCGCCGCGGGCCTGCCCGTTCCGCTGCACCAGAGGGTCGCCACCAGCAACGAAGCGCTTGCGGCTGCCAAAGCCATCGGCTTTCCCGTGGTGGTCAAGCCGATCGATCAGGATGGCGGCAAGGGCGTGGCGGCGGGCCTGCTCACCATGGAGGAGGTGGAAAGGGCCTTCGCGGTCGCCGGCGCGCTGTCGAAGAATGTGCTGGTCGAAAAGCATATCGAAGGGCGCGATTACCGGCTGACCGTGCTGCACGACCGGGTGATCTGGGCGGTGGAACGCGTGCCCGGCGGCGTGACGGGGGATGGCACGTCCACCGTCGAGCAATTGATTGCCGCCGCCAATGCCGATCCCCGGCGCGGCGCCGGCCCCCATTCCGCCCTGAAGAAGCTGCTGATCGACGAGGAGGCCGCGACGCTGCTCGCGCGGCAGGGGCTTGAAGCAGCTTCGGTGCCCGAACAGGGCCGCTTTGTGCGCCTGCGCCGCAATTCCAATGTCGCCACGGGCGGTATGCCGGTGGCCGTGTTTGACAAGGTGCATCCCGATAACGCGGCGCTGGCGGTGCGCGCCGCGCGCACCCTGCGTCTCGACATTGCCGGGGTCGATCTGCTGATCCCCGATATCGCCCGATCGTGGCGCGAGGGCGGCGCGGCGATCTGCGAAGTGAACGCACAACCGCAACTGGGCGGCACGACATCTGCGGCGGTCTATCCCGCTGTGCTGCGCGAACTGATGGGCGGGGGCGACGGGCGCGTGCCGGTGGTGATCTTGGCCGGCATGGAGGATGGCGGGGCGCTGGCGGGCCGCATCGCGGCGGCGCTGGAGGCGCGCGGGCTGGCCACAGGGCTGCACGATGCAGCAGGCCTGCGGCTGAGGGAGGAATGGCTGACCTGCGAGCCGGTGCCGCTGCTGGCAGCCGGAAACATCCTTGCCATGGACCGGCGGACACAAGCCATGGTCCTCTCGCGCCTCGGCCCCGAATGCCTGGCGCGGGGGCTACCGGTGCAGCGCTTCAACCTGCTGGTGGAAGGGCCGCAGAAATTATCCGATCCAGAGCTGGCCGTAATCCGCCCCGCCCTGACCGGCGCGAGACTTGCCGCAGCCGACCTGTCCTCGCCGCAAGGGCTGGAACAGGCCGTCGCGCAGCTGTTGCGATAACCTTCTAGATCTCGCCCGCGCGGGCAAAACGGTTGATGTGATCGGCGGCACGGAAGGCGAGCGCCGCAATCGTTTCGGTCGGTTGCCCGCGGCCCGATGTCACCATGCTCGACCCGTCGCACAGGAACAGGTTCGGCACATCATGCGTGCGGTGATACTTGTCGATCACCGAGGTGGAGGGATCGTTGCCCATGCGCGCTGTCCCCAGCAGGTGCACCCCGCCATTCGCCTCTTCGACATGGCCCGGAACCACCTCCACCGCGCCAGCCGCCTGCATGATTTCCGTCGCCTTTTCGATCTGGAACTGCGCGTGCTTGATGTCGTCGGGGTGATCCTTGTAGGTCACGCGCATCGACGGGATGCCCCAGGCATCCTTCAGCTCGGGGTCAAGATCGACGCGGTTGGTCTCCTGCGCCAGTGATGTGCCATGCCCGGCGCAGTTCATCCAGTAGGTGAAGGAGGCGAGATATTCCTTGAACCCCTCGCCCCAGCTTGGCGTCCCTTCGGGCACGCTCTGCCCCCAGGTCAGCGGCGCGGCGGAACGCGCGGTAAAGCCGCCGCCGCCGTAAAAGCCGCGCGCCGGATCGCTGTCGTAGAAATCATGCAGGATGCGGGTCACCGCCGCGCCCTTGTATTCGTTGAGCGGGTTTTCAAACCGCGCCGCCGCGCCGCCGCCCTTGTTGAACATCAGATATTTGCCAACCGTCCCGCTGGAATTGGCAAGCCCATCGGGAAACTGGCTGTTCGCCGAATTGAGCAGCAGGCGCGGCGTTTCGGCCCCGTTGGCGCAGACCACCACCGCGCGGGCGTTCTGGAATTGCTCCACGCGGTCCCTGTCGAAATAATGCACACCGGTTGTGCGTCCGGCAGAGTTCATGCCGATGCGGAAGACATAGCTTTCCGCACGCACCTCGCAATTGCCGGTGGCCTCCGCTTCGGGGATCACCGTCCAGACTGAGGAGGACTTGGCGCGCACTTCGCAGCCGAACCCGCCGCACAAGCCGCACTGGGTGCAGGCCGGACGCCCGCGATAGACCATGGAATTGATCGCCATGGGCGCGGGGAAAGGATGCAGGCCCAGCGCCCGCGCGCCGCGTTCAAACAGCACGCCCGACGATTTCACCGGCAGCGGCGGCATGGGATAGGGCCGGCTGAAACGCGGATCGAACGGGCTGGACCCCGCCAGACCCGATACGCCCACTTCCCATTCCACCTTGGTGTAATAGGGCTCCAGCTCGTCATAGGTGATCGGCCAGTCTTGCAAATCCGCGCCCTCGATCGCGCCCAGACGGCTGCGTTCGATGAAATCAATTTGATGCAGGCGCCAGAAATTGGCGGTGAAGTGGCTGCTGCTGCCCCCGACAACGCGGGCATAGGTAAGCGAACTGCGGCCCATCACGCGCTTGGCCGTTTCACTTTCGTCACGGCGAAAGCTTTGCGGGCTGTCATCCGGGCTGTTGGTGATGCCCGACAGCTGGCGGTATTTCAGCTCGTCATGCTCGAAATCCCACGGCTCCATGCGCGGGCCCTGTTCCATCAGCACCACGCTGTGCCCGGCCTGCGCCAGTTCGCGCGCCATCACGCCGCCCGATGCGCCGGAACCGACAACGATAAAGTCGACCGTTTCGCTGGTCTGGTAAGTCTTGCGATCCATCTATCAGGCGCTCCGGTCAGGCGGTAAGGGGCTGGGTGCCGGGGTAAGGCTCGAACCCCGGATAATCGCGGTCGTAATGGCCAAAGGGGGCGGACCAGAAATGCCGGTCCTCCATCTTGATGAGGTTCCAGCCGATGTTCTGGAAATTGCCGCCATATTTGGGCAGGGCCAGCATCCCCAGCACGGTCAGCCGCCGCACCGCCATGAAGAAGGGCGTTTCATCCACCGTGTGCAAGAAGGCGATCTGATCCGCATCCGAAGCGGCAGAAAAGGGCGCTGTCCCGCTGCTATGCGCGGCATAGGCAGCCATGAATGCCCCCAGCCCTTCGCGAAAGGCGGGCAATTGCGCGGCAAAGAAGCTGCCCAGCGCGTTGTCGATGAAATAGACCGAACGCGCATCGCGTGCGCCGGGTGTGTCGCCGCCCGGTACGATCTGGTTGGCGATGGCATCAACGATGTCCGCTTCGGCGCTGGTCAGCGTGGTGAAGCTGGTATGGCCCGATCCCTCGTGGCTGCGGTGCTCGGAATGGTCGGCCTGCGTGGCGGCCTGTGCGATCTGCGGCCAGTGGAGCGTGACCCAGCTGGCGCTGGCCAGATTGCCAACCGCCGTCAAGAACTGGCGACGCGAAGGTCTTGGTGTCTGCATGAAAACGCTCCCAATCCGGCCGGATGACCGGCGGATAGAGCGCCGCGCGCAGCATTCAGGGAATACGCCAAACGCGCAATTGACCGGGCGATATTGCGATCAAGAGGTGGGCAGCCAGGTTTTGGCGGCGGATCCTAGACCGCGGTCAACCGCGCCAGAAACGCGCGGATGCGCCGCGCATTGACGCCCAGGTCGCCCACGCCCACGCGGCTGACCGATCGCATATCGATGCGCGACTGGCCTGCACCGACCGGGGTGATGCGAAACACCACATCATCGTAGAAGCGGATATAGGATACGCTGGCGGTCGCCTCGACATGGCCGCGCGCCGGATCGCTCACCGCGATGGCCCAGCCTTCCTCGCGCGCCAGCCGTTCCACCACGGCGGTCGCCTGTTCCACCGGCATGGGCAGGGTGACCGGGCCGATATCGCCATAGGCGGCTGCGTGGATCTGCTGCCAGTTTTCCACGCTGCCCACGCCCACCAGATTGTCTTCGCGCAAGGTCAATGTTTCAAACTGCGGCGGGTTGGCAATATCAGTGGTCACATCGTGGATCGGCGGCGCATTGCCCGCCGACATCGGCCGCGTGGCAAGGAACCCGACATAGGCTGCCGCCACGACCAACGCGACAATGGCCCAATTGCGCCGGGGATTGCCGGTGCGCCATCCCACCAGAAGCGCGGCAATCGCCAGCACCAGCGCCACCGCCGCAACCAATCCGCCGCCAAGAAAGGCGGTGAAACCGGCCATTTTGGGCAGCAGGTCATACCGCGCCAATGTCAGCCCTGCCCCTGCAATCGCAATGGCGCCGCCGCAGACATACAGCGCCGCTTTCGACAGGCGCGGTGCCCAGCGCGGCGCGGGAGCGGAGTGCGGGGCGGTGGCGGCGGATTGCGGTGCATTTTCCATTCCCCCAAGTCAGCAGGACTGCGGGACAGAGTCAATGATGGCCATTGGTCCGCAGAGGACGGTGTGCGCTGATGCCTGGGCCGTGCTGATACGAAAGGCTGCTTGCCTTCATGCCCCAGCAAGGCCAAGCCAGCCGTCATGTCACCACCTCTGATCCTGGCGGGCGGCGGCCATGCGCATCTGGCGGTGCTGGAAGATTGGGCGGCAAATCCCTTGCCGGGCCCCTTGCCGGACATCAGGCGTCTGCTGGTCACGCCATCGCGCTACACCGCCTATTCGGGAATGGTGCCGGGGTGGATGGCGGGGATCTACCGGGCCGATGATCTGCTGATCGACCTCGAACCGCTGGCGCGGGCAGCTTGTGCCGAATTGCGGATCGACCGCGTGACGGGGCTCGATGCCGATGCGCGTCGCCTGCATCTGGCAAGCGGCGATGTGGTCGATTTCGCGCTCCTGTCGCTCGCCACGGGCGGAGAAGCCGATCTGGATGGGCTGGCCCCGCTTGGCCCGCGCCTGCTGCCGTTGCGCCCGGTCGCCGGCTTCCTTGCGCGCTGGCCTGCTCTGGTGGACGCGGCAAAGCGCGGGGAAGTTGCCAGCCTTGCCGTGGTGGGCGGCGGGGCGGCGGGCATGGAGATTGCGCTGGCGGCAGAGGCAGCGCTGCGCGGTTGCGGCGTGGCGATTGCGCTGGTTACGCCGCCCGATGGCCTTCTGACCGGGCACAATCCCCGCGTCCGGGCCATGGCAAAGGCCGAACTGGCGCGGCGCGGGATCGCGCTGCATCTGGCTTTGGCGACAGGCAAGGCCGATGGGCTTGCGCTTAGCGATGGCACCCATGTGTTCGTTGACCGGGTGATTGCCGCCACCGGCAGCCGGGCACCGGCATGGCTGGCGCAATCGGGCCTCGCGCTGACCAGACAGGGCTTTGTGGCAATCGGGCCGGATCTGCGCAGCCTGTCGCATCCGGTGATATTTGCGGCGGGCGACCTTGCCCAGCGCACCGACCGCGCTTTGCCGCGATCGGGCGTGCACGCCGTGAAAGCAGGGCCGGTGCTGGCCGCCAATCTGCGCGCCGCGCTGACAAGCGCGCCCGGTTCCAGATACACCCCGCGCCGGCACACGCTCTATCTGCTGGCAACGGGCGATAAGCGCGCCATCGGATCGTGGGGACCGCTGGCCTTTTCGGGGCGCGCCGCATGGTGGCTCAAGGACTGGATCGACCGAAGCTTCGTCGGTCGCTATCGGGTGGGCAAAACAGGCTGCGGGGACCCCAAGTAATGAAGCGCATCATCCTGGCCCTGCTGCTGGTTTCGGCCATCGCCCTGTGGTTCGCCTTCGATCTGGGCCAGTATCTGACGCTCGACACGCTGAAGGCGCAGCGCGACACGATCCTTGCCTATTATGCGGCGCATCCGCTGCTGGTGATGGTGGTATTCTTCCTTGTCTATGTCGCGGTTACGGCGCTCTCCATTCCCGGCGCGGCGATCATGACGCTGGCGGCGGGCGCGGTGTTCGGCGTGGTGACGGGCACGCTGCTCGTCTCTTTCGCCAGTTCGATCGGGGCAACATTGGCCTTCCTTGCCAGCCGCTTCCTGCTGCGCGATTGGGTGCAAGGCAGGTTCGGCGCGCGGCTGAAGGGGGTGAACGAAGGCATGGCGCGCGACGGGGCATTCTACCTGTTCTCTTTGCGTCTGGTGCCGGTATTCCCGTTCTTCGCGGTCAATCTGCTGATGGGCCTCACCCCCATCCGCACCTGGACATATTACTGGGTCAGCCAGCTGGGGATGCTGCTGGGCACGCTGGTCTATGTCAATGCGGGCACGCAGCTTGCCGCCATCGAAAGCCTGTCGGACATCGCCTCGCCCGTTTTGCTCGGCTCTTTCGCGGCGCTGGCGCTGCTGCCGTGGATTGGCAAAGCGATCATGGCCGCGATCAAACGGCGGCGCGTCTATGCCCGTTGGCAGCGGCCACGCCGGTTCGACCGCAATCTGGTGGTGATCGGCGCAGGCGCGGCGGGCCTCGTCACCTCCTACATCGCGGCGACCGTTCGGGCCAGGGTGACGCTGGTGGAAGCGGGCAGGATGGGCGGCGATTGCCTCAATTACGGCTGTGTGCCCAGCAAGGCGCTGATCAAGAGCGCACGCGTGGCCGCGCAGATGCGCCATGCCGATGCCTATGGGCTGGAGCGGAGCGAACCGCGCTTCCGCTTCAAGGCTGTGATGGCCCGCGTGCACGACATCATCGCCGCAATCGAACCGCATGACAGCGTGGAGCGCTATACCGGCCTCGGCGTGGATGTGGTGCAGGGATATGCTCGCATCGTCGATCCGTGGACGGTGGAGATCGCACGCAGCGATGGCGGAACGCAGCGGCTGACCACGCGGTCAATCGTGATTGCGGCGGGCGCCGCGCCCATCGTGCCCGATCTGCCGGGGCTGGCGCAATCGGGCTATGTCACCAGCGACACGCTGTGGGAGACATTCGCAGGCATGGACGAGATGCCGCGCCGCATCGCGGTGCTGGGTGGCGGGCCGATCGGCTGCGAGCTGGCACAGGCCTTTGCCCGGCTGGGCGCGGATGTCACGCAGGTGGACATGGCCGACCGGCTCTTGTCGCGCGAAGATCCCGATGTGTCCGCCGCTGTGCAGACGGCGCAGGCGGCGGCGGGGGTAACGGTGCTGACCGGCCACGCCGCGATCCGGGTGGAGTACGGCCATGAAAAGCGCCTCATCGCCGGGCATAACGGCAAGGAACGCGCGGTTCCCTTCGACGCGCTGATCGTGGCGGTGGGGCGGCGGGCGCGCCTGACCGGATACGGGCTGGAGGAGCTGGGCATCGATGCCAATGCCACCGTGGTGACCGATGACTATCTCGCCACGCTATATCCCAATATCTACGCGGCGGGCGATGTCGCCGGCCCCTACCAGTTCACCCATGTCGCCGCGCATCAGGCCTGGTATGCCAGCGTCAACGCGCTGTTCGGGCAATTCCGCCGCTTCAAGGCCGATTACCGCGTGATCCCGCGCGCCACCTTCACCGATCCCGAAGTGGCGCGAGTGGGCCTGAACGAGCAGGAGGCGGCGGAACAGGGCGTGGCGCATGATGTCACCCTATTCCCCTTGCACGAACTCGACCGCGCCATTGCCGACAGCGCCACGGCAGGCTTCGTCAAGGTGCTGACCGTGCCGGGCAAGGATCGCATCCTTGGGGTCACCATCGTGGGTGAACACGCCGCCGAATTGCTGGCCGAATATGTGCTGGCGATGAAGCACGGGCTGGGCCTCAACAAGATCCTCGGCACCATCCATACCTATCCCACCATGGCCGAAGCGAACAAATACGCCGCCGGGGAATGGAAAAAGGCCCGCAAGCCCGAAGGCCTGCTGCGGCTTGTCGAACGCTATCACACATGGAGACGCGGCTGATGCGGCATTGGTTGGGGGCGGCCGCGCTGGCCGCTCTGGTGGTTCCCTTTGCCGCGCAGGCGCAGCAGGCGGGGCTTCAGATCGCGGTGGTCGATGCCGAGACGGGCGAGCCTGTGGCCAATGCTGCGGTGCGGGTGGAAAACCCGGCGATTGGCCTGATCCGCGAAGCGCGTTCCGACGCGCAGGGGCTGGTGCGCGTGGAAGGGCTGAGCACGGCGGGCAGCTACACAATTGCTGCCTTGGCAAGTGACAGTTACGCGCCCAGCCTGCCTGCCACAATCGACCTGCGCGCCAATTTCACCGGCAGTGTCACCCTGCGGCTTGCCCGCGTGGCCGGGAACACCATCACGGTGACCGGCACGCGCGCCATCACGCGGCTCAACACGGTCAACGCAGAGGTTTCCGCCTCCCTGAACAGCGCGGAACTGGCAACCCTTCCCATCGAAGGCCGCGATGTGCTGGGCGCGCTGGTGCGCCTGCCCAATGTGGTGCCGTCGACCGGGTTTTTTCCCGAAGCGCCCGCGATCTCTATCAACGGGTCGAATGGTCTCGACACCAATTACCTGCTCGACGGTCTCGACAATAACGAGAACTTCCTGGGCGGGATCAAGTTTCCCGTGCCGCTGGGCTTCACCCGCGAGGTGACCGTGCTCGCCAATTCCTATTCGGTGGAGTATGGCCGCACGGCAAACGGCGTGGTCAATTACACCTCGCCATCGGGCAGCAATGACCTGTCGGGCGAGGTCTATGCACTTGTTCGCCCCGGCCGCCCGTTTGACGCAGCCAGCCCCTTTCCGCGCCGCGACCTTTCCGGCAATCCGGTGGGGGAGAGTTTCGAACGGTATCAGGCCGGCTTTGCGCTGGGCGGCCCGATCGCGCGCGACCGCACATTCTTCTACGCCAATCTGGAATATACGCGCGACCGCAATGTGCAGCTGGTCGATGCCCCCGCGCTGGGCGTGACCGAGAATGTGACGGGCAACAACCGCTTTGCACTCGGTTCGATCCGGATCGACCACCGCCTGACCGATGACTGGACGCTCACCCTGCGCGGCAACCATGGCCGCGTGACGATCGAGCGGCCCGGCGGCGCCCTTGGCGGCGGGAATGTGACTTTCCCCTCTGCCGGGTCCGATCAGGATCGCAACTCCACCCTTGTCGCCGCCAGCGCCAGCTATGCGGGGGACATCTGGGCCTATGACGGCGCGCTACAGTTTAGCCGGTTCCGCTGGAATTATGGTGAGCCGACCGGCGGCGCGGGCCCGCAAGTCGCCATCCGCGATCCCTCAGGCCTCACCGTGGGCGTGGTGGGGCATCCCGGCTTCGTGTTCGACAGCCGCGAGGAGAGCTGGCAGACAACCCACCGCGTGCAGCGCGCGCTGGGCAGCCACCGGCTGACCTTTGGGATGGATGCCATCCGCAGCCGCTTTGCGCTTCTGGGCGGCGGCAATCCCTCTGGCAATTTCACCGTCGACCTGACCGCGCCGCAATTGGCCACCCTTGCCAGCAGCGGCGCGGGGCTGGCCCTCACCGCGCAGGATGTGCTGGCGTTGAACCCGGTGGTGGCGAATTACGCCGTGGAACTGCGCCCCGCCAGTTTCGGCACTGCCCAACAGCAACTGGCATTCTACATTGCCGACGAATGGCAGGTTTCCCCGCAACTTACCGCCACGCTGGGCCTGCGCTGGGATTACGACAGCCTGACCGGCAAAGGCGGCGGCAGCGGCGACACCAACAATTTCGCCCCGCGCGCCGCGCTCAACTGGCGACCCGATGCGCGCTCTGCCGTGCGGTTCGGGGCCGGGCTGTTCTACGGCAAATTGAGCTATGCGGTTATTTCCGACGCGCTGCAGCGAAACACCACCTCGCCCGCCTTTCTCGGCCAATTGGCGCAATTGCAGGCGTTGGGCGTGATCCCGGCGGCGACCGAACTGGCCGACATCACCTTTGCCGGAAACCTGACCGTCTCGCCCGCCTGCCCCACGGTGGCGGCCTGCCCGTCACCGGATGAAGTGCAGGCCTCGCGCGATACGGCCACCATCAACGAGGCACGAATCCTCAGCCCTACCGGATATGACAGCCCGCATTCGCTGCAACTCAGCGCGGGCTACCAGTATCAGGCGACCGATACGCTCACCCTTTCCGTCGACGCGATCTATTCGCGCAGCCATAACCTTGTCCGCCTGCGCGACCTGAACGCGCCCGCGCGATTCACTCCCAATCTTGCCAATCTGACTGATGCCAATATCGCGATGCTGCGCGCCCTGCCCGATAACGCCGCCCGCTTTGCCGCTGCCGAAGCGCTGGGCCTCGTGCGCAGCCAGACCGCTGCCGATGCCACGCGCCCGGTCGCGCAAGTGCCCGGCGGCGCGCGGCAGATCACCGTGTCCGAAACCGAAGGGCAGGCCAAATACCGCGCGTTGATCCTGCAGGCGGTGAAAGCGCGGGGAGCCGATCCCTACGCCTTCCGCCTTGCCTACACGCTTTCGCGCCTGAAGAACGACACCGACGACATCAATTTCCGTGCCGAAAACAACGATTTCAGCACCGAATGGGGCCCATCCGCGAATGACCGGCGGCACGTGCTCTCTGCCATCGGCTTCCTTTATCCGGCAGACGGGCTGAGTTTGAGCGCGGCAGGCCTGTTCCAGAGCGGCCAGCCGGTCAATCTGGTGCCCGATGCACGGATATTCGGCACGCAGGATCTGAACGGCGATGGGGCCAGCTTTGGGGAAAGCTTTGTCGGCAATTCGGATCGCTATCCGGGCGAGGCGCGCAATTCGGGCCGGCTGGGCTGGTCAGCCACTCTCGATCTGGGTCTGCGCTATACCATTCCGGGCCTTGGCGGGCTGGAACTCAGCGCCGATGTGTTCAATGTGCTCAACACCAATAACGAAAGCGGCTTTGCCAATGCCGCGACAACGTCCAATCAGGTGCAGTTTGGCGGCGGCGCACCCTTTGTGCAACGCAATGCCGGGCCGCCGCGCCAGTTTCAGTTCGGCGCGGCCTACAGGTTCTAGGGGGCAGGGAAGATGGCGGCAGTGCAGCACCTGCAAGGGCTGATTGGCCTTGCCGCCATCCTGCTTATCGCGTGGAGCCTTTCGGAAGATCGCCGAGCGCCGCCCGGCTGGCGCTGGATTGCGGGCGCGCTGCTGCTGCAAGTGGCCATCGCGCTGGTGGTCACGCGTGTGCCGTTTGTGTGGACGCTGGTCGGCTATGCCAACGAAGCGGTTTTCGCGGTGGAGCGGGCGACGCTGGCGGGTTCATCCTATATGTTCGGCTATCTGGGCGGCGCGCCCCTGCCGTTCGACCTTGCCGAAGGGGCCAGCCCGCCCACCATCATTGCGTTCCAGATCCTGCCGCTCATCATCGTCCTGTCCACCCTGTCCGCCCTGCTGTGGCACTGGGGCGTGCTGAAGGCGGCGGTGCGCGGCCTTGCCTGGGCCTTGCGCCGCACGCTGGGCGTCAGCGGCGTGGTGGGTCTGGGCGGCGGGGGAACAGTATTCCTCGGCGTGGTGGAGACGCCGCTGATCCTGCGCGCCTGGTTCGACCGGATGAGCCGGGCCGAACTGTTCGCGGTGATGGTGATGGTGATGGCGACGATATCGGGCGCGATATTGGTGCTTTATGCCACCACGCTTTCGGCCACATTGCCCAATGCCGTGGGGCACATGATCGTCGCCTCGCTCATTTCGCTGCCTGCCGCCTTGCTGGTGGCGCGGCTGATGGTGCCGGGTGACGGTTCGCCAGATGCCCTGAGCGGCGCCGACGCCGCCGAGCCCGATCTTGCCTATGACAGCACGATGGATGCCGCCGTGCGCGGGACGATGGACGGGGTGCAATTGGTGCTGGCGGTGATCGGCGTGATCATCGTGGTGTTCGCGCTGGTGGCTCTGGTCGATCAGGTGCTGGCGCTGCTGCCGCTGGTCGATGGCAGCGCGATCACCCTGCGCCGCGTGTTCGGATGGCTGTTCGCGCCGCTGATGTGGGCCATCGGCATCCCGTGGGAGGATGCGCAGGCGGCGGGCGCGCTGATGGGGACCAAGGCGATCCTCAACGAATATGTCGCCTATCTCGACTTGGCGGCCCTGCCGCCCGGCACGCTGGAACCGCGCAGTCTGCTCATCGCAACCTATGCGCTTTCGGGCGTGGCGAACCTTGCCAGCGTGGGGCTCATCGTCACCACGATGGGATCGTTGTGCCCAGCCCGGCGCAAGGATGTGGCGGCGCTGGGGATGAAGAGCTGGCTGGCGGGCAACCTTGCCACCTTGATGACGGGGGCGGTGATCGGCCTCGTCACATGGGGCTGATGGGGGTTAGGCAGGTGTTCGACGCCAGACTGCGCCCGCTGATCAACCCGCCGCTCAATGCCTGTGGCCGCGCCCTCGCCCGTGCAGGCATCAGCGCCAATGCGGTGACGCTGGCCGGGCTGGTGCCCGCGATCGGCGCAGGGCTTTCCATCGCTTACGGCCATACACTTGCCGCACTGGCGCTGATCGTGCTCAACCGCGTGCTCGACGGGCTGGACGGCGCGGTCGCGCGGGTGCGCGGCAGCACCGACTTTGGCGGCTATCTCGATATACTGGCGGACTATGTCTTTTACCTCGCCGTGCCGCTGGGCTTTGCCTTTGCCGCGCCGGACAATGCGATTCCGGCGCTGGTGCTGGTGGCCAGCTTCACGCTCACCGCGGTCAGCTTCCTCGCCTTTGCCGCGCTGGCGGCCAAGCGGGGCCAGACCGACAGCGCCCACGGCGCCAAGAGTTTCCTCTATTCCACCGGCCTTGCCGAAGGGGGCGAGACGATTGCGGTCTTCATTGCCATGTGCCTGTGGCCTGCCGCGTTCGCATGGCTCGCCTGGGGCTTCGCGGCGCTTTGCGGCCTGACGGTGATCCAGCGCAGCGTGATGGCCCGGCACACCTTCGGGTAAGCCAGCCCCTCCCCCCCCGCCGGCAAAAGCAGTTGGGCAAGGGGCCAACTCGCTGCTAAGGCGCGCGCCATGCTTACCATTGATGGCCTCACAGTCCGGCTTGGCGGCCGGCCCATTCTCGAACGCGCCAGTGCCACGGTGCCGCAGGGCGCGCGTGTGGGGCTGATCGGCCGCAACGGGGCGGGCAAGTCCACGCTGATGAAGGCCATCATTGGCGAAATTGAACCCGATGACGGCGAAATCTCCAAGCCGGCGCGCGCGCGCATCGGCTATATCGCGCAAACCGCGCCCAGCGGATCGGTAACGCCCGAACAGATCGTGCTGGCCGCCGATGTCGAGCGCGCGGCCCTGCTGGTGGAGGCGGAGACCTGCACCGATCCCGACCGGCTGGGCGAAGTGCATGAACGGCTGCTCGCCATCGATGCCTACAGCGCGCCTGCACGCGCAGCCAAGATCCTGAGCGGGCTGGGCTTTGACGAGGAGATGCAGCAGCGCCCGATCGACAGTTTTTCGGGCGGCTGGAAAATGCGCGTGGCGCTGGGCGCGCTGCTGTTTTCCGAGCCCGACATCCTGCTGCTGGACGAACCTTCCAACCACCTCGATCTGGAGGCGACGCTGTGGCTGGAGAACTTCCTCAAAAGCTATCCCGCCACGCTGCTGGTGATCAGCCACGAACGCGATCTGCTGAACAAGGTGGTCGATCACATCCTGCACCTGCAGGGCGGGCAATTGACGCTCTATCCCGGCGGCTATGACGCGTTTGAAAAGCAGCGCGCCGAACGCGCCGCGCAGCTGGCCGCGGCCAAGGCGTCGCAGGATGCGCAGCGCGCGCGGCTGCAGGATTACATCGCGCGCAACTCCGCGCGTGCATCCACCGCCAAGCAGGCGCAATCGCGCGCCAAGATGCTGGCGAAGATGCAGCCCATTGCCGCCTTGATGGAAGACCCCTCGCTCACCTTCGATTTCCCCGATCCGGGCGAATTGCGTTCGCCAATGATCACGCTGGACAAGGCGGCGGTGGGCTATGGCGAGGCCCCCCCGGTGCTCCAGCGGCTGAACCTGCGGATCGACGCGGATGACCGGATCGCGCTGCTGGGCCGCAACGGCAATGGCAAGACCACGCTTGCCCGCCTGCTGGCGGCGCAACTGAAACCGCTCGACGGCGGGATGAGTGCGCCGGGCAAGCTGAAGGTCGGGTATTTCACGCAGTATCAGGTGGAGGAACTGGCGGCGGACGAAACCCCGCTGGCGCTGATGACGCGCGCGATGCAGGGCAAGACGCCGGGCGCGGTGCGCGCGCAGCTTGGCCGCTTCGGCTTTTCCGGCCCGCGTGCCGAAACACGGGTGGAGAAGCTGTCGGGCGGGGAACGCGCGCGGCTGGCGCTGGCGATCATCACGCGCGATGCGCCGCATATGCTGATCCTGGACGAGCCGACCAACCACCTCGATGTCGACGCGCGCGAGGCGCTGGTGCAGGCGCTCAACGGCTATGCGGGCGCGGTGATCCTGATCAGCCACGACCGCCACATGGTGGAATTGACGGCCGACCGACTGGTGCTGGTGGATGATGGCACGGCACGCGAATATCCGGGCAGCATGGACGATTACATCGATTTCGTGCTGGGCCGGAACCAGCCGAAAAAGGACGCCAAACCCGCTGCCCCGCAGGCCAAGGCGGCGACCGTCGCGCCCAGCGCAGGGCAGCTGCGCTACCTTCAGTCCGAACTGGCCAAGGCCGAAAAGGCGCTGGAGCGCGCCACGGCGGAGGTCGAAAGGTTGGATCAGGCGATGATCGATCTGGCGCAAACCGGCGAAGTGGCGGACGGCCAGAAGATGCGCGACCTTCTCGGCCCGCGTGAGAAAGCCAGCGCCAAGCTGCACCAGGCCGAAGCCGAATGGCTGGCGCTGAGCGAGAAGCTGGAAGAACTGGTCGCAGGCTGACCTTCAATGCTGGCACAGCACCTCTCTCCCAAGGTTTGACTTCGCCGCACGGGGAAGGCACACCTGCCATTCGGTGAGCGGCAACGCGCTGGAAACTGGCGCAAAAAACGAGAGGAATGGCGATGCCCAACGAATTGCCGTTTGCGTCGGCCTCTCTCACGCGGCGGCATTTGCTGGGCTGGGTCGCGGCCACAGGCGCGGCCATCGGCGGGGGCCTGCCGCACGCTGCCTGGGCACGGCAGACCGGCTTTGCCGATCATGTGCTGTGGTATCGCGGCCCCGCGCGCGAATGGGTCGAGGCGCTGCCCGTGGGCAATGGTCGCATCGGCGCGATGGTGTTCGGCGGGGTGACACAGGAACGGCTGCAACTGAACGAGGATACGTTCTGGGCAGGCGGGCCGTATAATCCGGTCAATCCGCTGGCGCGCGAGAACCTCGATACCGTGCGGCAATTGCTGTTTGCGGGTGAATATGCGGCGGCAGAGGCGTTGGCGGATGAGACGCTGATGGCGCGCCCGCTTATTCAGGCTCCCTATCAGTGCATCGGCGATCTGCTGATCGACCTGCACGACGAAGGCGCAATGCCCGAAGCCTATGCGCGCTCGCTTGATATCGACAGCGCACTTGCCCGCGTGGACTACGAACGGGCAGGGGCACGTTGGCGGCGCGAAGTCGTCGCCTGCCCAGAAAGCCAGATCATCGCGGTGCGTCTGTGGACAAGCGATCCGGCAGGCATCACCGCCCGCCTCTCCTTCACCAGCGAGGCTCCGGGCATCGCCTTCACTGCCAGCGCGGGCCGATTCGCCATGACCGGGCGTAACGGGGATTTCGCCGGCATTGCGGGCGCCTTGCGCTTTGCGGCTGAAATGGCGGTGGAAAAGCAAGGCGGCACGCAAGAGGCTGGCCCGGAGGCCATCACCGTGCGCGGCGCGCGTGAAGTGGTGCTGAAAATCGCCATGGCCACCAGCTATCGCGGGCCAGAAGATGTGTCGGGCGATCCGGTGGCGGCCACACGCGCCACTCTGGAAACGGTGGCAGGCATCGGCTTTGATGCCATTGCGCGGCGCGCCGCCGCGGCGCATCAGCGCCTGTTCCGCCGCGTGACACTGGATCTGGGCCGCACACCATCGGCCGATTTGCCCACCGATCAACGCATCCGCGAATCCGCCAGCCGGGATGATCCCGCGCTTGCCGCGCTGTATTTCCAGTATGGCCGCTATTTGCTGATTACGTCGTCGCGCCCCGGCACGCAGCCTGCCAATCTGCAAGGCATCTGGAACGACAGCAATTCACCGCCCTGGGGCAGCAAATACACGATCAATATCAATACCCAGATGAATTACTGGCCCGCCCAGCCCACCAATCTGCCCGAATGTGCCGAGCCGCTTTTCGCCATGCTGCGCGAGCTGGCGCAAAGCGGCGCGCGCACTGCGCGGGAGATGTATGGCGCGCGCGGCTGGGTGGCGCATCACAACACCGATCTGTGGCGTGCCAGCGCCCCCATTGATGGCGCGCAATGGGGTTTGTGGCCGCTGGGCGGTGCATGGTTGAGCCTGTATCTGTGGGAGCATTACGAATACGCGCCCGACCGCGCCTTTCTGGCCGAGGTCTATCCCATTCTGGCAGGCGCGGCGCAATTCTTCCTCGACACCTTGCAACAGGGGCCGGAAGGCTATCTGGTCACCAATCCCTCGCTCTCGCCCGAAAATCCGCACCCCTTTGGCGCCACGCTGATGTGGGGGCCGGCGATGGATGCGCAGATCCTGCGCGACCTGTTCGCCGCCACCGCGCAGGCCTGCCGCCTGCTGGGCGAGGATGCCGGCTTTGCCGAAGCGCTGGACGCAGCGAAGGCCGCGCTGCCGCCCATGCGTATTGGTGCGCAGGGACAATTGCAGGAATGGCCGCTGGATTGGGATGCGGATGCGCCCGAACCCGATCATCGCCATGTCTCGCACCTCTATGCCCTCTACCCCTCGCACCAGATCAGCCCGCACCGCACACCCGAACTGGCGCGCGCGGCGCAGCGATCACTGGAACTGCGCGGCGATCTGGCGACAGGCTGGGCGATTGCGTGGCGCATCAATCTGTGGGCCCGGCTGCGCGACGGCAACCGGGCGCACGCCATTCTGAAGCTGCTGCTCGACCCCTCGCGCACCTATCCCAATATGTTCGATGCGCACCCGCCTTTCCAGATCGACGGCAATTTCGGCGGCACAGCGGGTATTGCCGAAATGCTGGTGCAGGATGAAGGGCTGGCCGACGGCGAGAACGCGTCGCCCGCGCTGCACCTGCTGCCTGCATTGCCCGATGCCTGGCCCGATGGCCGCGTGACGGGCCTGCGCGTGCGCGGCGGCGGCACGGTCAGCCTGGAATGGCGCGGCGGGATGCTGGCGACCGCCGAATTGCACGCCACGCAGGAACTGGCGCGGCGCGTGCGATACCGCAACGCCGAGGCCGAGATCAGGCTCACCACCGGGGGGAGCCTTGTCCTGCGTCCGGAGGATTTCAGCCAAGCGGCAGGCTAGAACTGCCCGCTTCGAAACCTGCCGCTGATCCCTATGTGTCTGCCTGAATGAGCCGCCCCGGTATCCTCAACTCCGCCGCATATTGGCAAGGCGTGCCGCTGCGCATCAAGGTCTGGCGGCTGATTGCGGCACTGTTGCTGGCAGTGATTGCGGTGCAGGCAATGCCTGCCGCAGCGCTCCAGATTGATCGCACGCACGGTTCCGCTTTCAGCGCCAGCACGCTCGACGTGTCCCTCGCGCCGCGCCAGCACAGGGGGGCGGAGCAACGGCTGGTGCCTTTGCCCGATCCCGCGCCTCCACCCCTGCCCGCGCTCACCCCGGAGGTGGAAGGGGCGGGTCAGCCGCACGCTATCCCCCGCGCGGCCGTTTTCCTCGATCACCACACCCCGGCCCCGCCCCGGCGATGGCTGGGCGCGACAGCATCCTCGCGCGCGCCGCCTGCGGCCTGAAAATCGTCTGCCTGCCGCACCTGCGGCCTCAACGACTTTCAGGAGATTATCATGGACACAGAAGCTGACGGCGCCTCGCGCGCCGAACGCCGTGCGCGCGCGGAAGAATTGCTTGCGCGCTATCCGGGCCTTGCGCCCGATGAACTCGCTCACCTCCACCGCTGGTTCGCGCGCGAGGCATCCGCACTCGATGTAGGGCTGGTTGCCAGCAATGAAGCGGTGGCGGATCGCTACGCGCAATACCGCAGGGACCACATCGACCGCCTTCGGCCTATCGACATTGTTTGGGGGCTTGCGTTTGGTGCGGTGATCCTGGGGGTGATCGTCTTTATCGGCTGGTGGGGCGCGTAAGCGTCCCTTTTGGGCAATTCAGGGCCGGGCCGGGGGCACTTCGGGCGCTCCCTGTTCCGGCCCTGGTCCGGCCCTTGCCAGCCTGTTGCGGCAAACCTAGTCTCCCCCACAGGGAGAGTGAACAGGTGACAGGATCGCGCGGGCAGCCACGCCTTGGGCTTGGCATTGCAGAGGCACCGGACAGCGGGTTTGCGCTGTTGATTGATGGCCAGTTTCGCGCAGCATCAGGCGACGCGGCCTTTGCCGTGCACGATCCTTTTCTGGAACAGGACTGGGGCCGCGTGGCGCTGGCCTCGGCTGCGGATGTCGATGCCGCCGTATCCGCCGCGCACCGGGCCTTTGCGGATGGCCGCTGGTCCGGCCTTCTGGCGGGCGAACGCGCGCGCATCCTGCTGCGGCTGGCCGATCTGATCCAGCGCGATGCCGACCTGCTCACACGCCAGCAGATTTTCGAGAACGGCAAGCTGATATCCGAAATGGCGCCGGGCACCGCCGCGCTGGCGGGCGATTGCCGCTTCTTTGCCGGGCTGGCCGAAACGCATGGCGGGATGAGCGTGCCCCCCGCCCGCGCGGGTTTCACCACCTTCACGCTGAAGGAGCCGGTGGGCGTGGTGTCCGCGATCACGCCATGGAACACGCCGCTGGGATTGCTGGGGTGGAAGCTGTTTCCGGCGCTGGCGGCGGGGAACACGGTAGTGATCAAGCCATCCGAAGTGACGCCCACATCCACGCTGATGCTGGCGCAGTTGTGCAACGAGGCCGGGATACCGCCCGGCGTGGTGAATGTGGTGACGGGGGATGGCGCAACCGGCGCGGCGCTGGTCGATCATCCGCTGGTCGCCAAGATTGCCTTCACCGGCTCCACCGCCACCGGCCAGGCCATCGCCTCGCGCGCGGCGCTCCGCAGTGCGCGCGTCACGCTGGAACTGGGCGGCAAATCGCCGCAGCTGGTGTTTGCCGATGCCGACCTTGACCGCGCGGTGAGCGGCGTGATGGCGGGCCTGTTCGCCGCCACCGGGCAAAGCTGCATGGCCGGATCGCGCGTGCTGGTGCAGGATGCGGTGTTCGACCGGTTCTGCGAGCAGTTGGCGACACGCGGCAGCCGCATGATCGCAGGCGATCCGATGGACCCGTGCACGCAGCTTGGCCCGCTGGCATCGCGGGCACAGCTCGACAAGGTGCTGGGCTATTTCGCCATCGCGCAGCAAGAAGGGCTGACCTGCCTCACCGGCGGGCACCGGCTTGACCGGCAGGGCTATTTCGTGGCCCCCACCGTCTACCGCGATGTCCCGCCCGCCAGCCGCATTGCGCGCGAGGAGATTTTCGGCCCCGTAGCCGCCGTCATGCGCTTTGGCAGCGAAGAGGAGGCAGTAGCGCTGGCCAATGATACGCTGTTCGGCCTTGCCGCGGGCATCTGGACGCAGGATGTCGCCCGCGCGCACCGCCTGCTGCACCGGGTGCGCGCGGGCACCGTCTGGGTGAACAATTACCGCATTATCGGCCACACCCTGCCCTTTGGCGGATACGGGCAGAGCGGAACGGGCCGCGAAATGGGCGCGCAGGCGCTGGATGCCTATACCGAAACAAAATCCGTGTGGATCGACACCGGCAACGACCTGCACTTCGTGACAGGCGAGGGAGAGAGCTGATGGAGTATGATCTGGTGGTGATCGGCTGCGGCGCGGGCGGCCTTGCCGCTGCGGTTGCCTATGCCGAGGAAGCGGGCGCGGATGCCCGCATCGCCGTGCTGGAACGCGCGCCCCGCGAAGGGCGCGGCGGCGCCACCCGCTGGACAAGCAGCTGGTTCCGCATCACCGCCGACCGCCAGCTTGACCCCGCTTTCATCGGCACGATGGAGCGGGTCAGCAAGGGCAAGGCCGACCTGGAATATTGCCGCACGCTGGCCGCCGAAACGCCCTGCACTTTCGATTTCCTCGATCGGCACAAGGTGCCGTGGGTCTATTTCGAGCAGCCCTTTGCCAACCGCAATTCGGGCGGCGGGTTGGCGATGCCCGTTCCCGGCGGCGTCGCCATTGTGGACACGCTGGCCGCCGTGATCGACGCGCTGCCCCACGCCGCGATCCATTACGAGACCGAAGCGACCGCGCTTGCCACCGCGCCCGATGGCCGGGTGAACGGCGTCCATGTGCGCGGCCCTGACGGCGAGGCGCTGCTCACCGCGCGCTGCGTGGTGATTGCCTGTGGCGGGTTCGAAGGCGCAGGCGATATGCTGGCCGAGCATCTGGGGCCGCGCGGCGCGGAACTGCCCGTGATCGCCCCCACGCTGGTCAACAATCAGGGCGACGGTATCCGCCTGACGCAGCCCCTGGGCGGCGATGTGGCAGGCCAGTTCGATATGTTCCACGGCGAGCCGGTGGACACGCGCAGCAGCAAGCCTGACGCGGTGATCTATGGCTATCCCTTCGGCATCCTCGTCAACCGGCATGGCCAGCGCTTTTTCGACGAAGGGCAGGACAGTTTCGACGCGACGTTCGAGCGACTGGGTTACGAGATCTGGGCCAATCAGGACCAGCAGGCCTGGTTCATCGGGGAAAAGGCCATTCTCGACTGGCCGCACGTCGCCGATATCATGCTGACCGACCAGCCGCCGGTGGAAGCCGATACGCTGGAGGAGCTGGCCGCCATCTTCGGCCTCGATCCGCAGGGGCTGGCGCAGACGGTTTCGGAATATAATGCCGCGATCCAGCCGGGGGAAAGCAACCGGCGCATCCGCGATGGCAAATGCACAAAGGGCATCGAACCGCCCAAATCGAACTGGGCCACGCCCATCGAGAGCGGCCCCTTCATCGGATATCCGCTGACCACCGCGATCACCTTCACCTTCGGCGGCATCCGCAGCGATGCGCGCGCCCGCGTGCTGCGCCATGATGGCAGCGCCATTCCCGGCCTCTATGCCGCAGGCGAGGTGACGGGGCTGTATTACGGCGAGTATCCGGCCGGCACATCGGTGCTGCGCGCGCTTACCTTCGGACGGATCGCGGCGCGCGAAGCCGCAGCGGAGCGCTGAGGCGATGGACATCGTGCATTGCGCCGAAATGCCCTGGGGCGAGAGCCTGGTTGCCCAGCGCGGCGCGACCGATGGCATGGCGCACAAGCGCATCTTTGAAGGCGAGGAAGGCAGCCCCGACAATTTCATGCTGGTCATGTCGCGCGAACCCAGCAGTTATTTCTCCCCGCGCCATCGCCACCCGTGGGACCAGATCCGCTTCTGCCTCGAAGGCAAGATACCCATCGCCAAGGGGCTCTATGTCGAAGGCGGGGAGATCGCCTATTTCCCCGAAGGCGCGCATTATGGCCCGCAGGAAGGCGGCACGGACCGCATCGTCCTGCTGCTCCAGTTCGGGGGCGCGAGCGGACAGGGATTCATCGGCCCCGACCGGCTGAAATCCGCGCGGCTGGAGATGGAGAAGGCAGGCGCCTTTGCGCGCGGGGTCTACACCGTGGAAACCCCGCAAGGTGTGCGCAACACCGATGCGTATGAAGCGGTCTGGGCGCATGAGAAGGGCGCAGCGCCCGCCTATGCCGAACCCGCTTACAAGACGCCCGTGGTGATGCGCCCCGTGGCACTGGCCTGGGAACCGGCAGGTGCGGCGGGCCTTTCGTGCAAGCGGCTGGGCGTGTTCCCGCATCGCGGGCTGGATGTGACGCAGTGGCGTGTTGCGGCGGGCAGCCAGCTTGCGCTCGAACCCGGTGCGCAGCTGCGTTTCGTATTCGTCAGCAGTGGCGCCGGCACCGCCAACGGCACCCAAGTGCGCCGTTGGAGCGCGCTGCGCGTCAATGCGGGGGAGGAAGTGACCCTTGTTGCCGACGAGACGCTGGAACTTCTCGTGATCAGCCTGCGGCTGATGGGCTAGCGCCGTTGCGCATGGCCCGCGCCTGCCCTGTCAGGCGGGCAGCGGGCTACTCCGCAGCGAACCGCGCAGCGTAGAGCCCCATGCGGTTCCGCACGGGTGCCTCATCCCCCACATTCGCCGGCAGGCCCAGCTTGGGCAGCGTCTCCCGCGCGGCCACGCTGCCCGCAGAAGGATCGGCGGCAATGGCGGCGAGGATCGCGGCGCGCTGATCGGCGGGCAGGCGCGCTTCCAGCTCAGCCGCGACCAGCGCCGGCAGGTGCGATTGCAGAGGTTCTGTGTCGTAGAGGTCAGGAACAGCGGCGATCAGCAGCAAATTGCGCGCCCGCTGGGCAAGATCGGGGTCGGACACGGCGGGCCATTCCGCAATCTGGCGTTGCACGCGGTCGATCGCGCTTTGCGTGGCGGCATCGGGCGGTGCGGCGGCTATCGGGGCAATCGGCCCGGAAGGGGCCGGGGCGATAGCCAGATCCGCTTTCGGCATGGGCGGCGCGGGCCGCTGCCAGACCAGCGCGGAAAGGGCGAGCCAGGCTGCCACAACCAGCCAGAGCGGCCATTTGCGGCTCCACAGCCACCGCGCCAGCAAAGCCGCGGCCCCCGTTCCGCCCAGCGCGAACAGCGCCGAACTCGCCAGCCGCGTGCCCGTTCCGGTCAGCGCGGTCTGTATCGCCACGCTGGCCCAATGCGCAGGCACCAGCGCCAGCAGCACATCGGGCAGCGTGCCGGGCCATGCCGCCGCGATCGCCAGGATGGCGGCCATTGCGGCTATTGCAAAGGCGGCTGTCCGCCAGCCCGTGGCGGGCGCGGCGCGGCCAAGCAAAGCCCCCATCGCGGCAAAGCCAAAACTGCTGACGATCACCGCCATCCCGGTGGAAAACGGGTGCGGCAACGGCGGCATTCCGAGTGCCCGCGCAAACTGGATCAGGCCAACTCCGGCCAGCAGCGCAAGCGCGAAGCCGATCCAGAAGCGCCGCGATACCGCCGCAGCAAGCACGCCAGCCCCCAAAAGCGCCACCGCCAGTATCGGCCCGCCCACCAGCGCCACCGGAACAGGCGCGGGCGCATTCGCCACCAGCAGCATGACCAGACCCGGAGCGAATATCGCGGCCAGAATGAACGACAGCCACGCCTGAACAGGCCAGGACAGCGGATGATTGGGCGCCGGGGATCTCATCGAACGGATACTGCTGGAAGCACCGCGAGTTGTCGAGGCGGAGATTTGGGATCATGGAATTGCCGCTTTTTCAGGCAAATGGCGGAGGGAAAGGACTCATCCTCTAACTCTCTGATAAGCCATGGCGAATCGCCCACAACTCCCGCCCACTTCCGAGCATTTCCTCGTATGCGCAGATTTGCCCGAGTGCAACGAAAGACAGGTGATTTCTACCAATAGACTCCGTGTCGACGGAATTTGGGCGGCAAGAACGAGGGTAGCCGTGGTTTATAAGACATGCCCGCGATTGTCGGATATTGCGGTGTTGCCAGGGCGGTGAGTTCACGCAGCCTGGCGATCCGGCTTTCTGTGCTTGGATGCGTCCGCAAGAGAGACGGCTCGGGAATGCGTCGGCCGGGAAGAAAAATTTCTTCCCAGAACCTTCCGACACGGCGTTCGAGTTTGCTCAGCGCTCTCATGAGACCCTCCGGGTCGCCGGTCAGCTCCGCCGCCGCGCGATCTGCGTCATACTCGCGGGTGCGCGACAGGCCGAGCTGCACGAGCGCCATCAAGGTGGGCGCGAAGATGAGAAGCGCCACGATATGCCACGGAACATAGACCGCGCCCGCAAAAATAAGAGGTAGGTTGAGGAGCAGCAGGAATTGTCCAAGCCAACTCGCGATGGAAACCAACCGTGACATCATATCTGCCAATCCCATGATCCACAGGTCGCGGTTCACGATGTGGCCAACTTCGTGAGCCAGGACGCCGACGAGTTCGCGACCGTCGAGGAGTTGAAGCAGTCCATCGGTGACGCAGATTGTACTGTCTTCCGGACTGCCCATCGCGAAGGCGTTCGGCAACGGGCTCGATACGCGATAGAGCTTCGGCGCGCGCGGCAAATCGGCACGTCGCGCAAGTTCCGCTATTCCTGCGACAAGGCCGGGCGCATCACGTCCCGTTATGCGCTCCGCCTGATATGCGGACAGCAAGAAGTCTTGCGGCAGATTGGGGACAAAAATCAGACCCGCAACCATTCCGAAGGCAAGCAGCAGCCCGACCTCCGCGCCGACGACCGCTGTCATGGACACCCAGGCGATCATCGCCATAAGGCCAAGCAAGAGCGCGGATTGGACGAGATTGATAAATCGATGCCTCGTCGAGACAGCGGGCATTTCCGGCTCCTATCGCGGTTCGCCGAGTGTGATCTTGAGGCTCTTGCGCTGATCGCCGCGCCGGATGTGCAATTCAACCTGATCCCCGGGGCGATGCGCTTCGAGCGCTGTGATCAGGTCAGCCGCTTCATCAACTCTAGTCGCTCCAAGGCCGATTATCCGGTCGCCGACTACAATGAGCCCATCGCCGCTAATGCGGGCGGGCACCAGTCCCGCACGGGCAGCGGGGCCGTCAGGATCGACTCCGAGGACCGGGACGCCGGAGGAGCCATCCTGCGCGAGCATCGCGTCGACCCTGGGATCGAATAAGATGCCGAGTCGTGGTGGTGCATAGCTGCCGCGAGCGATGAGCTGTGGCACCACCCGGTTGACCGTATCGACGGGAACCGCAAAGCCGATTCCCGCACTGCCGCCGGATGGACTGAAAATCGCCGTGTTGACGCCGATCAGACGCCCTGCGCTGTCGATCAGAGGGCCACCGGAATTTCCGGGGTTGATTGCCGCGTCCGTCTGGATCAGGCCCCGTATCGGGAGACTGCCTTCTCCCGGCAATTCGCGGCCGAGAGCCGAGACAATTCCGGTCGTCATCGTCCAGTCCAGGCCAAACGGATTGCCGATGGCGAACACGCTCTGACCGACACGCAACTCGTTGCTGGTGCCGATGGGGATTGGCGGTGGCCGGTCAGAACCTACGCCGATATGCAGGACTGCCAGATCGTGCTCGGGGGCGCGCCCCACCAGGCGCGCGGAGAAGGCACGGCCATCAGCCAGCCTGACGACTGCCCGGCTCGCGCCGGCGATAACATGATTGTTCGTCACCACATGACCGAGTTCGTCCCAGACGAATCCTGAACCGTTCCCGCGCGGAACGTCATAGGCATTCCGGGTCCAGGGATCGACTACACGCTCGGCCGTCGTGATGAAGACGACACTGTCTCGAGCGGCGTTGAATACCGTGATGGTGCTTTGTTCAAACGCCGCCAAGTCGCCGCGCGGAGCCACGGCGCGCGGTTCGGCAAACCCACCGAGCACAACGCCCTGAATGATAGGAAAGCTCTGCCACACAATTATGATAAGGAGCGCGGCAGAGGTTGCTGAAACAAGTCGAATGAAAAAGGTTCGGTTCATTGACCGCCATCTGCATTTTCAGTAGGGGGCTGTTCGCGCCGGTCCTGATCGCGCACCAGCCAGTGGACAGCGCCGAGCGCCAGCGCCGCGCCGGCAAGGGCGGCGATCTTGGCCGGCTCCGTCTCGCCCAGATCTAGGATGATGAATTTGCGCGCGATGGCGAGGAGCGCGATCAGCACGATCGTGCGGACCTGGACGATCCCGAAGCTGCGTTCGGTCGCAACAAGAAGGGAGCGCTTGAACTCGAGCGCGATCACCACGGTGAAGATCATGCCGAACACCACCTGGAAGGTGGCGTAATCGAGCGTGTCGAATGCCCCCAGAACCAGGCGGTTCACGACTTCGCGCATCAGCGCCCAGACCGATGCCACGACGATCGCCGCAATGATGATGCTGAGGACGAAGATGACAACTTGCTCGAACTTCTCGTAGAGCGTCATCGCCGACCATTGTTCACGGGTCAGCCCGGATCGTTGCAAGTCCTTCATGATTTCCCCTCGAAGGCCGCCCCGGAGAGACAAGCTCCCCGGGGCTTCGCCAGACGGTGCAATATCGCACGGAGCGGAGGGGACGCCGCAAACCGGCGACCCCCAATGTGACAAATCAGCCGTTCTTGACCTCGATGCGCTTGACCTTCGCCTGCGCCTCGGGTGTCTGGGGCAGCTTGATCGTCAGAACCCCGTTCTTGAAGGATGCCTGCGCCTTTTCGCCATCCACACCGGGAGGGAGCGGAATTGTCCGGTAGATTGCGCCGTAGCTGCGCTCGGACAGGTAATACCCCTTCTTCTCCTCCTGCCGCTCGATCTTCTTCTCCCCCTTCACAGTCAACATGTCATCGTTGACCGTCACCTCGATGTCCTTCATCTCCATGCCCGGCAGCTCGATCGACACTTCGATCGCGTTGTCGGTCTCGACCATGTCGGATTTGGCTTCGCCGCTGCCCCAGGGCCATTCGAACTGACCGACCCGGTTCCAGAAGTTCTCGAACACATGGTTCATTTCGCGCTGGAGTGTCGCGATCGGGTTGTCTTCGCTGCTCTTGGCGTCTGGCGCGCCGTCCTTGCGCGCCCAGGGGATGAGGTCCTTGATCTGCATGATATGGTCTCCTTCGGTTTTCAGGCGCCCTTGACGGCGATCCTTTTCGGCTGCGCTTCAGGGGCTCGGGGGAGCGTCAGGGTGAGGACACCTCCACGCATCTCGGCTTCGATCCTGTCGGGGTCGAAGTCCTCGGAAAGCGTGAAGGCACGCTCGAAATCGCCCTCGCCATATTCGGCATAGGCAAGTTCGAGGTTTTCCGGCCGCACCGGGTCAACCTTGCCGCGGATCGTCAACACGCGATTTTCCAGCGTGATTTCGACCGCATCGGGGGCGACCCCAGGCATTTCGAGCATCATGGAGACGCCCTGATCGGTTTCGACGATATCGGTCAGCGGGCGGTAGATGCGGCCGCCGCCGGTTGTCTCGGGCGAGTCTGTCGGTGTCTTTTCGGTGGCTTGCGTGATGTCGGTGCTCATCGTTCCAGCTCCTCTCAGGCTGCCTTGATTTCGATTCTCTTCGGCTTCGTTTCCTCGGGCCTGGAGATGACGATCCGCAATACGCCGTTCGTCATCCTCGCCTCGACCTTGTCATGCGAGGCCGCGAACGGCAGACGGATCGCGCGTGAGAACCTGCCGTAACCGCGTTCGTTGCGGTGCCAGCGCGCACCTTCGGGAACCTCAGGCGCCTTGCGTTCGCCCGAAAGCGTCAGGACGTTGTCCTTAACCGAAATTTCAATGTCGCCCGGTTCGATGCCGGGAAGTTCAGCGGTGACGGCGACGGCCTCAGGGCCTTGCCAGACATTCACCGCCGGGAACGCCGCGCGGGACGACGGCCAGAAGCCGCGGTCGAGATCGCGCATCATGGAGCGCATCAGCGCGAAGGGATCGCTGCGGCGCAGATATGTCGGATAGAGCATTGCTGGCCTCCTGCTGCTGATCGATGCCCCCGAACCGGCGGCATGGTCCGAGCGGGCAACGGCGCCGGCCGGATGTCGGTTCGGAGACCGCCCATCAAGATAGGCAGTTCCATCTGTTATGCAAGCATATATGATGCATGCATTGCACTTCGGATGGAGTGCGGTCTATCCTTTGTCTCATGCAACCGGAGGAAGGATACCCATGATCTCTTCGGACCTCGCGCTGATCGGGACGACGATCCACCGGGTCGCGCAGCTCATCCAGCAGCGGATCGACCAAGACATCCGCGACAGCGGCCTGACCCGCCTGTCCTGGATGGCGGCGGCGCATGTCGAGGATGAGCCTGGGCTGACCATCGGCGATCTGGCCGACCGGCTGGAGGTCGGCCCGGCCACAGCCGGCCAGCTCGTCGATCGCATGGTCCGGGGCGGCTGGGTCGAGCGGTCGCCCTCGCCCGACGACAGGCGGGCGCAGATCGTCACGGCAACGTCGAAGGCCCGGGCGATGCTGAAGGAACTCGCGCCGCGGCAATCGGCGCTCGAAGATGAAATCCTGCAGGATCTGTCGGCGGACGAAAGGCGCGTCCTGCTGGCGCTGCTCGAGCGGATCAGGGCGCGGCTCGGGCGCTAGTGAAAGGGACAAGGGGCATGGAAAAGAAGACCGAATACAACATCTGGTACTGGGTGGTGGCTTTCATAGCCGTGCTTTTCATCCAGAACCTGATCGCCGGCTGGCAATCCGTCGCGCCGATCAGCTACAGCCAGTTCGAGCAGTATCTCGAGGATGGCAGGGTCGCGTCGGTCGCGGTCGGGTCAGACACCATCACCGGCACCTTCACCGAACCCGTCGACGGCAAGAGCCAGTTCGTCACCACGGTCGTGGATCCCGCGATCCTGCAGCGGATCGACCGCTCTGGCGTCGAGATCACGGGCGTTCCGCAAAACACTTTTCTCGGCACGCTGATTTCCTGGGTGGCGCCTGCGCTTGTCTTCTTCGGAATCTGGATGCTGCTGTTCCGCAAGTTCGCCGAGAGGCAGGGCTTCGGAGGTTTCATGCAGGTCGGCCGCAGCAAGGCCAAGGTCTACATGGAAAAGGAAACCGGCGTCAGTTTCGCTGACGTGGCCGGCGTGGACGAGGCCAAGGCCGAGTTGGAAGAGGTCGTGGAGTTCCTCAGGAACCCGGCCGAATACGGAAAGCTGGGCGCACATATCCCCAAAGGTATATTGCTCGTCGGGCCCCCGGGCACCGGCAAGACGCTTCTCGCGCGCGCGGTGGCGGGTGAGGCGGGCGTGACCTTCTTTTCGATCTCGGGCTCCGAGTTCGTCGAGATGTTCGTGGGCGTCGGCGCCGCACGGGTGCGCGACCTGTTCGAGCAGGCCCGGAAATCCGCCCCGGCGATCATCTTCATCGACGAACTCGACGCTCTTGGGAGGGCGCGCTCCTCCGGCCAGATCGCCGGTGGCCATGATGAGCGTGAGCAGACGCTGAACCAGCTTCTGACCGAGCTCGACGGCTTCGACCCTTCTGTGGGCATCGTGCTCCTGGCCGCCACCAACCGGCCCGAGATCCTCGATCCCGCGCTGCTGCGCGCGGGCCGCTTCGACCGGCAGGTGCTGGTGGACAAGCCCGACAAGAAGGGGCGCATCCAGATTCTCGGCGTGCACATGAAGAAGGTGACGCTCGCACCGGACGTGGACGCCGAGAAGGTCGCGGCCCTGACCCCCGGGTTCTCGGGCGCTGACCTCGCCAACCTCGTCAATGAGGCAGCGCTCCTGGCCACGCGCCGCAAGGCTGATGCGGTGACGATGGACGACTTCAACAATGCCGTGGAGCGTATCATCGCGGGGTTGGAAAAGAAGAACCGCGTTCTGAACCCGCGCGAACGCGAGATCGTGGCGCATCACGAGATGGGGCACGCGCTGGTGGCGATGGCTCTGCCCGGCACGGATCCGGTGCACAAGGTCTCGATCATCCCGCGCGGCATCGGCGCGCTCGGCTACACCATCCAGCGCCCGACCGAGGACCGCTTCCTGATGACGCGCGAGGAGCTGGAGAACAAGATCGCCGTCCTCCTCGGCGGGCGCGCGGCCGAGAAGATCGTCTACGACCACCTCTCGACCGGGGCGGCCGACGATCTGGTCAAGGCTACCGATATCGCCCGCGCCATGGTCGCGCGGTACGGGATGGACGAAGACCTCGGGCATGTCAGCTACGACACCGATCGGCCCGGCTTTCTCGGCACCGGCGACCAGTCGTCGTGGCTGAACCGCCGCTACAGCGACGCCACTGCCGAGCGGATGGACGCGAAGGTGCGCGACATCGTGGATGGCGTGTTCAAGCGCACCCTCTCGCTTCTCGAAGCCAACCGGGCGCTGCTCGAGCAATCGGCGCAGGAACTCCTGCAACGCGAGACACTGGACGAGCCCGATCTGGTGGCAATTGGGTCCAAGGTGAAAAGAAAGGAAGCGGTCGCTGCGTGACACCGTCACTGACGCAGATGATCGGCGGACAACCCTGACTGGATAAAGAAACGGAGAGGAAAAATGGCAAACGGAACTTGCGATATTTGCGGTCGCCCGGCGACGGCGCGCGTGCGCGCTTCGGTGAACGGCAGAGTTCAGAACATGGAGCTGTGCGATCAGCACTACCGCGAAATGGTGCGCCGGTCGGGCCGCAGCGCATCGCCGCTGGAGTCCCTGTTCGGACGACATTCCCTTTTTGACGAATTCTTCGGCGATAGCGGGTTCGGCAGCCTGTTCAGCGACAGCCCGCTGCGGGGTGGCGCACTGGGCGCCACGGGCGCGGGTGAGGACGACGTCGTGGATGCCACCTTCGGGGAGGAAGCGCCGCGCCGCGGATTGCGGCGCGGCGGCGGACGCACCATCGCCGATCGGCTGAGCGAACAGGGCAACAAGCTGTTGCAGGATGCCGCACAGAAGGCTGGTGAATTCGGGCGCAGCGAGGTCGATACCGAACATCTGCTTCTGGCACTGACCTCGTCCGACGTCGTCAAAACGATCCTGGAACAGTTCAAGGTCGATGTGGACGACCTGCGGCGCCAGGTCGAGAAGGAAGCGAAGCGTGAAGAGGCCAGGACGGAGGGCGAAGTCGGCGTCAGTCCTCGCCTGAAGGACGCACTGAACCGGGCCTTCATCGCCTCGAACGAACTCGGCCATTCCTATGTCGGTCCCGAGCACCTGCTGATCGGCCTTGCCGAGGAAGGTGAAGGCCTGGCCGCGTCGATCCTGCGCAAATACGGATTGACGCCGCAGGCGCTTCGCCAGCAGGTGACCAAGGTCGTCGGCAAGGGAGCCGAGGAAGGCCGCGTGGAGGCGCCTTCCAGCACGCCCGATCTGGACCAGTTCAGCCGTGACCTGACGAAGCTCGCCCGCGAGGGCAAGCTCGATCCCGTCATCGGCCGCGCCCGCGAGATCGAGACGACGATCGAAGTGCTGGCCCGCCGGAAAAAGAACAATCCGGTGCTGATCGGCGAGCCGGGCGTGGGCAAGACCGCCATCGTCGAAGGGCTCGCACAACGCATCGTCGCGGGGGAAGTGCCCGAAGCGCTGCGCGACAAGCGGCTGGTCGAGCTCAACATCAACTCGATGGTCGCCGGCTCCAAGTACCGCGGCGAGTTCGAGGAGCGGGTGCAGAAGATCCTCAAGGAGATCACCCACGAGAAGGACAGTCTGATCCTGTTCATCGACGAGATCCACACCATCGTCGGCGCCGGCCAGGGCGGCGGCGAAGGAGGTCTCGACATCGCCAACACCTTCAAGCCGGCGCTGGCGAGGGGCGAGCTGAACCTGATCGGCGCGACGACGCTCAACGAGTACCAGAAATACATCGAGAAGGACGCAGCGCTCGAACGCCGCTTTCAGCCGGTCTATGTCGAGGAACCCACGGTCGCTCAGGTCATCATGATCCTGCGCGGCCTGCGCGACACGCTGGAGGCGCACCACAAGGTGACGATCACCGACGAGGCCATTGTCGCTGCGGCCGAGCTTTCGGACCGCTACATCACTGGGCGCTTCATGCCCGACAAGGCAATCGACCTGATCGACCAGGCCGCCGCACGGGTGAAGATCAGCGCCACAGCGCGCCCCGTGGACGTCCAGGAGCTGGAGGCCGAGGTTGCGCAGATCAGGCGCGAGCAGGACTATGCCGCAGCCCGCAAGCAGTTCGACCGGGCAGCGGAACTGAAAAAGGAACTGGAGCAGAAGCAGAAGGAGCTGGACGAGCTACTGGAGATCTGGAAGCGCGACCAGGCTTCGGCGACCGCCGAGGTGCGCGCCGATCATGTCGCGCAGATCGTCTCCAAGATCACCGGCGTTCCGGTCACCGAGCTGACCACCGAGGAGAAGGACAAGCTCCTCAAGCTCGAGGAGAAGCTGCACGAGCGCGTCATCGGCCAGGAAGAGGCCATCCGCGCCGTGGCCGATGCGGTGCGCCTGGCGCGCGCGGGCCTGCGCGAAGGACGCGGCCCGACGGCGACATTCCTGTTCCTCGGGCCGACCGGCGTTGGCAAGACGGAACTTGCCAAGACGCTCGCCGAGGTGATCTTCGGCGATCAGGACGCGATGATCCGCATCGACATGTCGGAATATGGCGAGCGCCACTCGGTTGCCCGACTGGTTGGTGCGCCTCCGGGCTATGTCGGCTACGACGAAGGCGGCCAGCTCACCGAGAAGGTGCGCCGCCGGCCTTACTCGGTCGTACTGCTCGACGAGATCGAGAAGGCGCATCCGGATGTCTACAACATCCTGCTTCAGGTGTTCGACGATGGCCGCCTTAGAGCCTGATTCATAATTATCGGTCGTGATTTCATAGCCTTGCGATGCGGCGGGTGAAGAGTTGGATTGAGGCG